>JAJFJB010000222.1 GCA_021774435.1 Alphaproteobacteria bacterium | reverse complement strand
AAAACGGGCACGTCGCAGGTTCGGCGCATTAGTATGTCGGAACGCGAGAGCGGTGTTCGAAAGAACAAGGAGAAACCGTGGCGTGAACGCGACCATGCACTCTTTGTCGGGTACGCGCCAGTCAGTGCACCGCAATATGTTGCGGCGGTTGTTGTAGAGCATGGTGGCGGGGGGTCGAAAGTGGCGGCGCCTATTGCTCGCGATCTCTTGGAGAAAGCGCAGCTGCGCGAGTCTGTCCGAAGCCGGGATTCAAGTAACGTCGCGGAAGTTGATCCCGTTCCGAAGGCCGTTCCTCGATGATCGGTGAGCGGAACTCATCGGATTTGCGGCTTTCCCAGAAGTTCTGGCAAATCAATTGGACCCTGGTGATACTTATCGTGGTCGTCGCTTCGATAGGATTTGCGATGCTGTATTCGGCGGCGAATGGAAATTTGTCGCCCTGGGCTTCGAAACAGATGGCAGTATTCGGGGTTGGGCTGGTCATGATGCTGACCATCGCATTGATCGATATTCGAGTCTGGCTGCGATATGCATATGTCATCTATGTGCTTTGCGTGGGATTGTTGGTTTGCGTTGAGTTTTTTGGTGTAGAGCGGAATTTCGCGCAACGATGGATCGACCTTAAATTTCTGCAGCTTCAGCCTTCTGAGTTTATGAAGGTGGCTTTGGTCCTCGTACTGGCGCGCTATTTCCACCGGTTGAACATTGAAGATATCGGGAGGCCGCATTTCCTGGTTATTCCGCTGATATTGGTCGCCATTCCGGTCTTTTTCGTACATCGCCAGCCTGATCTTGGCACGGCGCTGTTCCTGGTGATTTGCGGCGGCGCCATGTTTTTCCTCGCCGGGGTTCGCATTTGGAAATTTGTCGTTGTGCTCTCCGCGGCTGTCATTGCGGTGCCGGTTGCGTGGTCTTTCCTGCTCGATTATCAGAAAAGCCGGATCCTGACGTTTTTGACACCTGACCGCGACCCGCTTGGCGAGGGGTACCATATCCTGCAATCGAAGATCGCCCTCGGGTCAGGCGGATTGTTCGGCCGCGGTTTTTTGCAGGGAACCCAAAGTCATCTCAATTTCCTGCCGGAGCGTCAGACAGACTTTATTTTCACGATGTTGGCAGAGGAATTTGGTCTCGTCGGAGGCCTCGGCTTATTAAGTCTCTACACCTTATTGATCTTGTATGGGCTTTCGATAGCGTTGCGCTGCCAGAGTCAGTTTGGGCGCCTGCTCGCGATGGGGGTAGTCGTCTTGTTTTTCCTCTATGCCTTTATCAATATTGCCATGGTGATGGGGCTTGTGCCGGTGGTCGGATTACCGTTGCCTCTGATATCATTTGGCGGCACGGCGATGATCACGGTGCTTGCGGGTTTCGGATTTTTGATTTGCGTTTCCATACATCGCGATGTTCGCGTCGGTCGCCACGGCGATGGCAGTTGAGGCCGAGCCGAAGAGTGGCGCGACTGATTGTGGTTATTAATTGACATACGCCTTTTTCAAAGCAATCGCATTGCCGCCGGCAAATTTGGTGTTGATCATCCTGTTTGGATTGTTGATACGGAAATGGTCGCAGTGGATGGGAACGATTATTGCCATAACAGGAGCTGTGATCCTTTATGCGTTAAGCACGTCTCTCATTTCCGGCCTGTTGATGTCCCAGCTTTCGGATGGGATCAAGCCGCCTGACTTATCCGTCGATGCTTCGAAAAGGCCCGGCGCGATCGTCATATTGTCTGCGGGTTTCTCGCGGGAAACGCCAAACGCCTATCCACTAACGGTCGATGACATCACGTTGGAGCGTTTGCGCTCGGGCGTACGGCTGCACCGTAAGACGGGCTTGCCGATCTTGGTTACGGGTGGACGCACGCGTCATGAGCCGACCAAGCTCGCCTTCTTGATGCAGCGCACCTTGCGCCGTGATTTCGGCATCGAGGCGAAATGGGTCGAAGATCGGGCCCGGACAACATACGAAAATGCGCTGTTCAGCGCGGAAATGTTGAAACCCCTCGGCATCCGTTCGGTGTATGTTGTTTCGCAGAATTGGCATCTGCCGCGCGCGATTGCCGCTTTTGAAGCTGTTGGCTTGGACGCAGTTGCCGCACCAGCCCGGTTCGGTCGTCCCGCCCGCTTCGACATTCTGGCCTTCGTTCCCTCTGCGGGCGCGTTGAAATCCAGCTACTATGCCCTGCATGAAATGCTTGGTCTGATTTGGTACCGCTGGACTCTATTTGACAGGTAACGCGACCCATCTATCGACAAACCGGGACCGCTTTGCTATAGCGACCGTGGCGGGCGTATAGCTCAGTTGGTAGAGCAGCTGACTCTTAATCAGCGGGTCCGGGGTTCGAGTCCCCGTGCGCCTACCATTCAAAACAACGGCTTAGCGGTAACCCGCTAGGCCGTTTTTCGTTCCCAGGTAACAAATGGGGTAACACATAACGTTTATGGGCTAATTTTCGCTGATCTCGACAGCGGATGCTCAATGCTGCGCAATGAGGTATCGATTTTCGCCTTTACTGGTTAAGTGATCGATAGACCGAGAATACCTGTGCGGAGTGCCTGTTGGTATACGTACACCTCACCGAACCTTGAGGGCGGCGTTCACCATTTGCCGCACTTTCATTTTCGTGCATGTGGCAGCGCAGATGAAAGGACAGGTAAAGTCCTGCTCGTCAAACATTTCGGATTTAGAGTAGTCGCTGAAAGGTAGGTTGAGGTAGATGTCGTAAAGTCTAACCTCATAATCTGTGTCCTGATCGCAATCAGGAACTTCGCATTTAGGACGTTCGGATTTTAAAGACTCGTTGCTTTCAAAGGCAAGTTCCACGCCTGGACCAGTATTTATGGCGGCTGCTAGCGAGTGTTCGTTAAATCCAAGAATCGCGGCTACAGCTTTGTTAGCCATCACTCCCTTCATTAGGGCCTGCAAACCGGTCGAGACGCTTCCATTTCCCGCCCACAGGCCATTGAAGGAAGCGGCACAGCAAAGCAGTGGGAGGTTTTCCATCCGCAAAGCGGTGGAATCGGAGCGTTTTCTGCTGGCGCACTCGTTCAAATGGGCAAGACGTGAGGGACTCACCCTACATATTTTCGAATTGGTATCCGTGGGAGCGACAGCCGGCGTCACCAATGGCGAATTCGCGAGGCTTATGCGCGATCACGCATTTCACAGAGGCGCCAATAGGGTACGCCAATTCGTTACAGATCGATGAAGACTGCTATGCGCCTAGATCCTCACTATTCGGTTTTCAATATTACAACACTCGGCCGGATATATTGGGAAAGCGGTGACACGAAAAAAGCGATCGAATTTCTCGAACGTGGTTATAAGCGAAATCCAACACAATGGACGACACTCGCATATCTCGCAGTCGCATACACAGAAGCGAACCGACTGGACGAGGCCAAGCGCACGGTTTCAAATTTGGTTAAGCTTAGAAACGAGCTTGGCTATCGGACAACGGTGACAGAGAGTTTTTCGTATTGGTGGACGCTTAATGGCGATTCCGCCAAGAGGGTTCGCGATGGGCTCCGCAAAGCTGGACTCCGCGATAGGGCGAAGCCGGAAGAATTGAAGCTAAATCCTGAAGACCGTCTCTCTGAGGCTGAGTTACGTTTGAGCGTCGCGATATCGGGCCAAGGGTCGAATGCCGGGTGGAGTCTGGATGCGGGATAATTTTTCAGATGGGACTCGCATTCACTATTGGCTTGGCAAAAGAAACGGAACGCCGGTATCAGAGGTTAGGGGCAACATGGTTACCGCAAGCGAGCAAGCGGGCGAGAGTACAGCTGTGCGGTATATCAAAACCCGAAACGGACAAAGGAGCATCTGAACGAGTTCGTTGGGGTGTGTTGCAAGTTGTATATGCGTACAGTCATTTGCCGCTGCGGGAACCAAGCAAATAGACAAGCGCCTAATATTGATTGCGTGGATGCGGATTAGGCTGCATGATTATTTTTTAAGCTATAAATAAATAGCGATTAATTAATGTGCATAACATGATGATGAGAATCTGCGTATTTTTATAACCATTTGAAAAACATAAATTAATATCCTGGCATTGCTATTGCATACAAGATTGCATGCAATTTGATTCGGGCGTGAGAAGCCCACAGCAATCACAGGAGAGTCCTCATGGACCGTCGGAGTTTCATTAAAAGCACGGGTGCGACAGCGCTTAGCGCGAGCGTCCTTCCATTCTTAAAATTTACGCCGGCGGAGGCTGCGCCAGCGGGCACGGCGGTTGTCGTGATCGGGCAGACGATCAACTCCCTGGATATTCATAGAAAGGGGACAAACCGGCCAAGTTACCAGATCGCTGTGAATTGCTACGATCGACTTCTATCTTTCGGCACGAAGAAGATGCCGGACGGTTCGCTTTCCTACGACTACACGGTGCTAGAGCCGGATCTCGCGGAAAGCTGGGAAACCGCACCCGACGGGAAATCCATTACCTTCAAGCTGCGCAAGGAAGCCGTGTTTTGGGATGGCGCACCGGTTACGGCGGAGGACGTCAAATGGTCGCTCGACCGCGCCGTCTCTCTTGGCGGCTTTCCCGCTGTCCAGATGAAAGCGGGCTCGTTGGTTAAACCGGAACAGTTCGTCGTCGTCGATGAAAAGACCTTCCGCATCGACCTGATCCGTAAATCGAAGCTGACCTTGCCCGACTTAGCGGTGCCGGTGCCGATGATCATCAACTCCAAGCTTGCGAAAAAGAACGCAACGAAAGACGATCCGTGGGCGACGGAATATCTGCATCGTAATCCGGCGGGCAGCGGCGCCTATAAGGTGGCGCGGTGGGACCCGGGCCAGCAGATCGTTTACGAACGTAACGACAATTGGACAAGTGGCGCACTGCCTGGCGTGAAGCGTGTCGTTGTCCGTGAGGTGCCGTCGCAGGCAACCCGCCGTGCACTCGTGGAGCGCGGTGACATCGATCTTTCATTTGGTATTCCCGATAAGGACTCCCAGGAGCTGAGCGCCAAGGATTCCGTCGAAGTCGTCAGCACGCCCATTGAGAACTGCATCTACTGTCTCGGCGTGAATCTTGCCTTCGATCCCTTCAAGGACAAGAAGGTCCGGCAGGCTATCGCCTATTCAGTTCCCTATGAGGAAATTTTCAAGCTCGCGGCGTTTGGGCAAGGTGTGCCGATGTGGGGTGGCAAGTCTGCGTCGCCCGCCGACATATCGTGGCCGCAACCGTTCCCCTATAGCAATGACGTCTCCAAGGCGAAAGAGTTGCTTGCGCAGACCGCTTACAAGGATGGGTTCGAAGTGCCGCTTTCAATCAACTTGTCGCTTGCGAGTTGGATGGAACCGACGGCGCTACTCATACAGGAAGGCCTCGGTAAAATCGGCATCAAGGCGACGATCGATAAGATTCCCGGCGCCAATTGGCGTTCTGCAGCGTTGGTTGAAAAGAAGCTGCCGCTTCATCTCGAAAATTTCGGCGGCTGGCTCAACTATCCGGATTACTATTTTTTCTGGGCCTATTTGAAGGGCCATCTGTTCAATTCGTCGAACTATGACAACCCGGAAGTCGCCAAGCTCGTCGATGAGAGCCTGCATTTGGAAACGGACGACCCCGCCTATTCGCCGAAGGTCAAGCGCCTCATCGAAATTGCGTTCGACGACGTGCCGCGGATTCCCTTGTGGCAACCGACACTCAATTCGGCGATGTCGTCGTCACTGACTGGTTATGAATACTGGTTCCATCGTCAGCTTGACGCCCGGAAACTGGGTAAAACTGGCGTCTGATTTCGAGGATGGCTGCGGGATCGAGAATAGGGGCGGTTATCAGCCGCCTTGGTCAGGCCTTGCCTACGTTGTTCGGCGTGATCGTCGTCACGTTCGTCCTGACGCGGGCCTTGCCTGGCGATCCGGCGGCTTATTTCGCCGGTCCCGCGGCGGATGAAAAGTCCATTGCTCAAATCCGCAGTGCCCTCGGCCTCGACCGGTCTCTTCCGGAGCAGTTCTGGTTGTATCTAATAGATTTGAGCCAGGGTGAACTGGGTAACTCGATCTCGACGGGCCAGCCTGTTACGGACGAGCTGATACGCCGCTTGCCCGCTTCGCTGGAGCTCACGCTTTTCGCGCTTCTTATTGCGCTTCTTATTGCGGTGCCAATGGGTGTCTTGGCGGCAACGCATCCGGGCAGGCCAATCGATCATCTGTGCCGGTTCATTGTTACAGCCGGTGTGTCGCTGCCGACCTTCTTCACAGGATTGGTCTTCGTTTTTGTCTTTTACTATCTCCTGGGCTGGGCGCCATCGCCGATGGGTCGCTTGGATTTCGCCTATTTGGCGCCAACGCACATCACCGGCTTTTACGTGATCGACGCCGTCCTGACGGGCAACGGGGAAACGGCGGGCGCCGCGCTTGGTCAACTTGTTCTCCCCGCCATTACGCTCGCGTTGTTTACATTGGCTCCGTTGGCACGCATGACGCGCGCATCCATGCTGCAAGTCCTGTCCAGTGATTTTATACGCACGGCGCGTGCGGCCGGCTTGCCGCAACGTGTTGTGCTGGGCACCTATGCCTTTCGCAACGCAATGCTTCCTGTCATCACGACGCTCGGAATGGTGTTCTCCTTTACGCTCGGCGCGAATGTACTTGTGGAGAAGGTCTTCGCGTGGCCGGGTATTGGGTCGTTTGCAGTCGAAGCGTTGGTCGTATCGGACTACGCCGCTGTGCAAGGGTTCGTATTGTCGATGGCGGTCATCTTTGTCGCGCTGAATTTGGCCGTCGATATCGTCTATACCCTGATTGATCCACGCATTGGACTTGAAGATTGATCCACTGATGGACCATGCCCACACAGCGGAAGTACCTCAGCGGCCGATCGACGCTGTCGCCGCGGACTCGCAATTCAATCAATTGGTGCGCAGAACCGGCAGCCAATTTCGACATATCCGATATGTGCTGACTGCGAACCCCGTCAATCTCGTTGCGTTTGCCCTTTTCCTACTAATACTCCTCTTAGGGCTGTTTGCGCCTTGGATTGCGCCGCATGACCCTTTAACCACGAACGCAGCCCATGCACTCAAACCTCCGTCCTGGTCGCACTGGTTTGGGACCGATCAGTTGGGACGCGATGTTCTCTCCCGCGTAATCATTGCAACCCGTTTGGATCTCGCGATTTCGATAGCCGCGGTTGCAATCTCCTTTGTATTCGGCTCCATCGTCGGATCCTTGGCGGGCTACTATGGCGGAATTGTCGACCGCATAAGCGGACGGCTGATCGACACGATCATGGCTTTCCCGCTGTTCGTTCTGGCGATGGGAATCGTCGCCGCGTTGGGCAATACAGTCGAAAATATTGTCTATGCGACGGCGATCATCAATCTGCCGTTCTATGCGCGTGTCGCGCGGGCGGAAGTGAGTATTCGCCGGAACGCGGGATTCGTACAGGCAGCCAAGCTATCCGGAAACAGCGATATGCAAGTGCTGGCGGGTCAGATTTTTCCCAATGCCTTGCCGCCCATGATGGTGCAGATCTCGCTCAATATGGGTTGGGCAATTCTGAATGCCGCGGGACTGTCTTTCATCGGTCTTGGCGTGCGGCCGCCGACGCCGGAGTGGGGCATTCTGGTGGCCGAGGGCGCCAATTTTATCGTTTCCGGTGAATGGTGGCTTGCCATGTTCCCTGGTGCGGCACTGATGCTGGCTGTCTTTACGTTCAATCTGCTCGGTGATGCGCTTCGCGATATCGTCGACCCAAGACAGCGGACATGAGGATCTGATCATGAGTCAGTCCCTCGTCGATGTCAGCGATCTTACCGTCGAATTCACGACCCGGAATGGCATGGTACGGGCGGTACGCGAGGTCAGCTTTTCGCTCGCGAAGGGAGAGACGTTGGGCATTGTTGGCGAGTCGGGGTCCGGCAAATCGGTCACGACCTACGCGCTGATGCGCATCCTGGATGCGAATGGTGCGATTGCCGAAGGCGAAATGACCTATGCGGGCGTTGACCTGCGGCGTGCCAAAAATAAGGAGATGCAGGATATTCGGGGCCGCGAAATTTCGATGATCTTTCAGAGCCCCCGGTCTGCCCTAAATCCGATCCGCAAGGTCGGCAAACAAATCGAAGATATAATGCGTCAGCACAGCCTCGCGTCCGGCCGGCAGGCAACTGAGAAAGCCATTGAATTATTGGAACTCGTGCGGATCGAGGATGCCGCGCGTCGTTATCACGCCTATCCGCATGAACTATCAGGTGGCATGTGCCAACGGATCGTCATCGCCATCGCGCTGGCATGCCGTCCCAAATTGCTGATCGCCGATGAACCGACCACAGGGCTCGACGTCACAACGCAGAAGGCTGTTCTCGATCTCGTGACGGAATTGACCGCCGAACGTGACATGGCAACGATTCTGATCACGCACGATTTGGGACTGGCGGCGGCTTATTGCGACCGGATCGCCGTAATGGAAAAAGGCGCCGTCGTTGAAAGCGCCGATGTCGCCGATATCTTCTATAATCCCAATCATCCCTATACGAAAAAGCTTATCCGGGCGACGCCCCGGGTCAATTCCGACATCCGTGATTTGCTGCCTGCTGCCGGCCCAAGTCGGCAGTCAGCCAGCATGATGACGGGTTGTTTGCCGCCTATATTTGCGAAAAAGAACGACCGGCCATTGCTGTATGTGAACGAGTTGATCAAGGACTTCCCCGTAGAGACACATAGCAAGGGACTGCGCAGGCTCTTGTCGCTTGGCGATGGGAAGGAGGAAAAGGCAGAAGTCTTTCGTGCCGTTGACCGGTTGTCTTTGAAAATCATGCCTGGCGAGAGTGTTGGTCTTGTCGGCGAGTCGGGTTGCGGCAAATCCACTACCTCAGCGATGATCATGCGACTGCTGGACCCAACCGATGGCTGGATTGAGTTCGACGGTGCCGACATCGGCGCGATTCCGGCGAAGGAGTTTGCAACGTCTCCGGGACGGGCGAAATTGCAAATGGTATTCCAAGACCCGACGGATTGTCTCAATCCGCGTTTTACGGCGCGCCGTTCAATTGCCGATCCAATCCTGAGGCTCGGGGATGAAGCCATAAAGCGCGATATCGATGCACGCATAAATCAGCTGGCCGATCGGGTGGGCTTGGATGTTTCACTGCTCGACCGGTTCCCCCATCAGCTCTCCGGTGGGCAGAAGGCGAGGGTAGGCATTGCCCGCGCCATCGCATTGGATCCCAAATTGTTGATTCTGGATGAGCCGACTGCGGCACTAGATGTCTCCGTTCAGGCCGTCGTATTGAATCTGTTGCTCGACCTGAAGGCGGAACGTGGGATGAGCTACCTTTTCGTTTCGCATGACTTGAATGTGGTGCGGCTCCTCTGCGACAGGGTGATCGTGATGCGAAATGGCCGCATAGAAGAAGAAGGCGGGACCGAAGCACTGATGCAAAATCCGAAATCGTCGTATACGCGGGCACTCCTCGATGCGATTCCTCATCCGCCGGAGCAAGTGGCATGAGCGAGCGGCATCTTCAAATCGAACAACTACACAGTGCGTACCGCGCCGGAAAAGCCGCGCGCGACATGATAATCGATATGTTTCGCCGGATAGAGGAGGTGGACGACCCCGGTATCTTCATTCACCTCGCAAGCCAAGCAACGCTTGTCGAGGAAGTGGAACGCCTCGGAAAATTTGAAAACACCGAGAAACCGCTATGGGGTATCCCCTTTGCGGTTAAGGACAATATCGATGTTGCGGGTATGCCGACGACAGCCGGCTGCCCTGCCTACCTCTACACACCTGACGAGGATGCGACAGTTGTGCGTCTCTTGCGGGGCGCCGGCGCCATCGTCATCGGCAAGACCAACCTGGATCAGTTCGCAACGGGCCTTGTCGGTACGAGAACGCCTTATCCCGTGCCGAAGAACGCCCTTGATCCCTCGCTCGTTCCGGGCGGTTCAAGTTCGGGTTCGGCTGTCGCGGTTGCGCAAGGCATCGTGGCGTTCGCTTTGGGTACTGATACAGCAGGTTCCGGTCGCATTCCCGCCGGGATTAATGGGCTTGTGGGTTTGAAACCGAGCCTCGGGGCACTGTCGACACGCGGTGTCGTTCCCGCCTGCAGGACACTCGATTGCGTTTCTATCTTTGCGGCAAATGTACAAGATGCGCAGCGCGTGTTTGATATTGCGTGCGCGTTTGACGCAGACGAACCCTATTCGCGCACCTGGACGGAGGTTGGTCATGCACTCGGGAGTGGCAAGATTCGCGTTGGTGTTCCTGCACCACAAGACCTACGGTTTTTCAATGATAGCGCCGCGCAAAGCGCCTATCAGACATCGCTCGCGGAACTGAGACTAAATGGATGCGAGCTCATCGAGCTTCCGTTCCAAAAATTTTATGATATCGCCGACCTGCTCTATGAAGGGCCTTGGGTGGCAGAACGCTATGCCGCGATCGATGGCTTTATTCAATCCAATGAAGATGACCTGCACCCTGTCACACAGACAATAATTTCCAAAGCACGAGATTTCTCCGCGGTCGATACGTTTAAGGGCATGTATGCGCTTGAAACGCTGCGGTGCCAAATCCTGCCACAGCTCGAAGGGTTGGAAATGCTGTGCGTGCCGACGGCGCCGACCTGGTATACGGTTGAGGAAAATCTGGCCGACCCGTTCGGCACGAACAGCAATCTTGGAACTTATACCAACTTCGTGAATCTACTGGGCCTTTGCGGGCTTGTCATTCCGACAGGGCGGCAGATCGATGGCCGGCCTGCGAGCCTTACTTTTCTCGCGAAAGATGGCAATGACAAATTCCTCGCGCGGTTTGCGGAAGGTTATTTGGACGGTTTGCCGGTAAAAAAGGTCGCTGAAAGTTGCCGTTCGACGATTGCGCGCGACGGTCCGGGAACGATCCAGATTGCAGTCGTTGGTGCTCATCTGTCCGGACTACCTCTCAATCATGAACTGACCGAGCGGGGGGCTACGTTTGCGCGAACAGTGCGGACACCTCAGGATTACCGCCTCTT
>JAJFJB010000221.1 GCA_021774435.1 Alphaproteobacteria bacterium | reverse complement strand
CCCAAACCATGACGCATCCTTTCATGCGGTTGCGCACCGCATTGGACAATCCGCTGTCCATATGATAGGACTGGCGAAATCGCTAGGTGTGCCCGGTGCTTTTATCCAGAGGCTGCACACCCGGTGACCCAAGGAGGCCCGCGTGGGAGGATCAGTCCCTAGCGGGCTTTCCGCTTTTTGGGTTACCGCTGTTATACAGGCGTGCGATAAACTGAGTCAACGATATCCTTGTGAACGGCAGTCTGGTTTACCTTGAACGCTCATCGAGAATGCATTACCTTATTTGAGTAATTAATATACTCAAAGGAGACAGTGCATGAGCACACGGATGAGAAGCCCCCGGTATCCGGGCACGTCATTAGGGCAATGCATTGATTATATTGAAAAAATACACAAGCTGGAACGCACAAACCCAATTGATCGGGAAGTGGCCGCGCAAGCCATGGGGTACAGCGGAATTTCTGGTCGGTCGTCAAAAATGCTCGCAGATCTAAATCAGTATGGCTTACTCGAAAAAGGGAGTAAGAACGAAGTTCGGGTATCAAAGCAGGCCGTCGAAATTCTTCACCCCGAATCGCCGCGAACCAAATACGAAGCACTGCGTGCTGCAGCATTAGAACCAGAGCTTTTTCAGCGCATTAGCGAAAGATTCCCCGATGGAAAGCCTTCAGAGGCATCACTGCGTTCGTATTTCGTCCGGGAGGAATTTACCGATGCGGCGATTCCTTCCGCAATTCGGGCGTATACGGAGACAATGGAATTTCTTGAGTATGCAGATGGAAGCGGAAGTCATGGAGTCAGTGCCCCAACGGTGCCAGAATCGGTTCAAGATCAACCGATTAAGGACAACACAGCGATGCAAACACAATCAAATACCCTGGGGTCCGCAGGAAACCCTGAAAAACTGGCAGCGTTAGAGATGAATCTGGACTGGGTAAACAAGCGCGGATGGGTCCATGGACACATCGCTTCAAAGGTTTCGGCTCGGCAGGTCATTGATTTCGCCAACGCCATTATGGCGACGCTCCCCGATGATGCTGAGAAGGACGAACAGCCCATAATAGAAGACGGCAGCGATGGTTCGGGGTTTGACCCGAACGAATAGAATAGTGTTGGGTTTTGGGGCGGCTGAACGCTATTCCGGAATTCACACTGGGTCACACAGATATATAGGTCCCTTTTTCAATGCACGCTCCCCGGCGTCGTATCCTGCAGGTCCTCGATCGCTGCGATAACCCGGCGCCATACTGTGACCCCGTCGAGATCGCCTTTCTCCAACAGCATATCCGCATGCGTTGCAGCCTTGAGAGCTGCATCATCGCCGTGGATCTTGATGTAGGCTTGGGCTGAGCGCCAGATGTCAAGTTCGTACACCTATGTGTTGTGCGTCGGCTGACTGTCATCGACAGCCACTTTAGCGGCGGGCGCTCCGTTCTCAGAGTTCATGGTACTTTCGAATCTTGAAAATAGGTCTTCGACCAGCATCGACAGCAATTCATAGGCCCGTTTAGTAAACATCCCGGCAAGAAGCCCAGCGAAAGCACCTCCATAAGGGTTCAGTGGGGCAGTGGCGCCAATTGCTGATACAATAAATAGAAACTTGCCTCCTTTTATTGCCAGAAATACTATAAACCCTGCTCCAAAACCAAGGAATAGCTCGCGATAAGGTACTCTTCCATGATCTCTAATACTCGCGATTGACGCGCCTATAGCCGCGCTGCATAAAATGCTGGCGGCGAATAGAACTACGTTGCTCTTTGTTTCAAAAGCACTAATTACCTGAAGTATTATATATTCCAAATAATCTGAGGCCCTGATTATCCTATAAGATGACCCATAAGATTTAACACTTTGGTCGTCGAATACTATGTCACGACCATTAGAATCTATGGCTGATAGCACGTTCAACGATTCTCGAATATCAAACCTTAAGTTTCTAGAATCTTGGATTGTCTTTATCGTATATTCATCACTTGGGTTAGGATTCGCTGCAATCTCAGCGTTAATGCGATTTAATTCGTTATGTAACGTCGATTTTAGACTTAATCGCGATTCTTGTTCAGCGATCGTTCCAACGGATATAAGCACTAGAAATATAAGAATTATTACCACGAAAATTGGAGGCAACGTGCCTTTTGTATCTTGATTAGTTTGATCGTTCTTAATGGTGTTATCTTCGGGCCGATCGACAATTTCTTCTGACATAAAACTCTCCAATAAAAAATCAGAGCTTAATCGCACTCACATTTTTTTTGTTCTACGGCACCTTCATTCCCTTCCCAAAATCCAACCGTTACGAAGCCCCGTCCTCTCCGCTATCAGCTTCGCTCTTGTAATTTCCCATGCTTCGGGCGGATTTTCGGTGTGCCAATTCATGACCGTCTTTAGGTCTAGTTTCACGTTGGCCCCGTAAACTTGGCTCATGTAGAGCATGGCCCTCGCGAGTATGCCGCGAACCTTGCCTTCGGGAGGCTCGGCGGTTTTGTTGTTACCGGTCCCGCCCATTTCAAAGTTGCACTGCCCGTAGTCCCGATCCTCACCAAGGACCGTGCCATATGGGTGGTTTGACCGATCGCCATTCACTTCACCGGAGGATGGGAAGAGGTTATTAGGATCATTGTGGGCGAGGTCGAACCAGTGGTTCACCTTCTCGCAGCACTTACGACCGCCAAGGCTTTTGCCGTTGCTCTTCGTGCAGGCGGGGTAGGCCTTGTCCTTTAGTATCCAGCAGGCTCGGGTTTGGCCGAACCAGCTCGCGGGAACGACATGTTCCCATTCCACGCGGTCGCTGCGGGTTTCGTTGGATCTGGCTTTGAGGTTGCAGGCCTCGCGGTCCACGTCGCCGCCTGCCGTCGTTGTGCGAACATAAGGGCAGCCGCAGTAGATGGTTTCAAGGTGGCCGATCTCTTCATGAAGGTCAGCCAGGAACTTCTTTGCTTTGGAGAACGAGGCCGGTGGCTCTTGTGCCGCTGTAGGCAGCGTCAGTCCGAAGCAGAGTACCAATCCAATGATTACGGCACGCATAACGTCCTTCCCACCCTTAAGGTAGTATTACGTTATTTTACTACCGATGGTTTGGGAAGAGGAAAATTATCTTCATTCGCCGCCCCGCCAGATGTCTTTCTCGTCCGTCCTGGGACGGTGGAACGCTTCCTACTCCAGTGGTCGTTTCATATAGGCGAGTTGGGTGTGAGTACCCGGACTAAAAAACTCCACACAGACAAGCTCCCAACCATCCGCGCCAAATTCATTAAGGAATTCATCGACATTTGTTGGATCATCAACACCACGCGGTATTGTTTTCGTAGGTGCGGGAAGCACGGCGCATTTATATTCCCACTTCATATCGAGTCCTTTCCAAGTTGCCCTTGTCACTCAATATGGAAAGGTTAGCACAGCGTCCCCTGCGCTATGCGGGTGAGTTCGGATAGGCCAGCTTTCACTGATGCCTTGCAATGCTCAGGGCAATTTATGCTGTAACGAGTGCGTCCTTTCGTATCGATGATCGGGTATTCTCCCGATCCGCCGCAAATTTCGCATAATTCGTCCAGCAATTCCTCTTTCGTCATCTCATCCCCCATAGGTTAGTGAGTGGATTAGGCGACTCCACCGTCGATCAATTTCAGCGGCTCTTCGGGATCGAAGTTCGGGTGTTTGTTCTTCATGTGAGCAGCAAGCTGCTTGAATGTCCGATTGCAACAGGGGCAGACACCAGCCTTGGAGCGGTTCTTTAATTTTGTTACCTGGCCTTTGTGCGCAGAAGCAGAGCGCCACGCGGCCCGCTCGCTTTCCCGGAGTCGGTTTAAGTCGTCATCCTTCCTTGCTAGGAGTTGTTGTAGTTGGTTGCGTTCCCGGCGTAACTTGTCTTTCTCGCTTTCACCTTCCGTGTAGTGCCATCTATGCCCATGCGGGCAATACACCCAAGTGCCGGAAGGCCCCCTCCTTGCACGCGCTGTCTCGTAAAGGCTTTCCGGCAAGGTGTGCTTTGTGCTGCATGTCGGGCACGACGCGATTACATGAAGATCGCGACCAATCATTACCGATTCCGTCATTTCAGACTTCCTCCATTGCTAATGCATGCGCTACCATTGGCGGCGCGTTCGGGTAAAAAAAGCGAGTTGGAATATGTACGGAAAACTGCAAAAGGCGCTGGCCTCTCACGCCGGAAACAGGTGTGCCACTTTTGTGCCCACTACAATTCGTTCTCCAAGGGGTTATTTTCCGCCTTTTCCGGGGCTGTGACCCGCAGAAAATAAGGTTTTTGGCCGATTTTGAGGGTATGGGGTAAGGAATTGCTAATCCGTGAACCCGATAGGGTTCCGGGGGTTCGAGTCCCCCTCCCTCCGCCAGCTTAATTCGTTTGCGCTACATTAATCTCAAAAAAGCCGGATGGCGGAGCGGATCGCCGTCCTTCAGATTTTCATGCAGTCCGGCAATGCGCGGCCCACAGGGGCCAGGCCGGGATTGATAGATTGCATCTTCGCCGAAAAAGCGCAGTGACAGGGTTTCCCGAACTGCGTTCGACGTGGCACCGCCGCCATGCAGTACTTTCGGATGAAATGCGATGACGTCGCCGGGCTCCAGGTTCCAAGAAACGATATTCCAGTCATTCGGCGACTGGTCGATATTTGGCAATCTTGGCAAATTTGAGCCCGCATAGATCGGCTCGGTGGGATCGTCGATATTGAAAGTCGACCCGTTGTACAGGGGCCCCCGATGCGAGCCCGCGACGAATTCGAGCGCCTCGGATTTTGGTACGGCCGCGAAACTCATCCAGAATACGATCAGCTGATCGCCGTCGACTGCGAGGTACGAGGAATCCTGGTGCCACGGGGTGCGTCGGCAAGGACCGGCTTTCTTGAAGACCTGCTCATACATGAACCAAACATCCGAGGTTTCCCAAAGCGCTTGCGTTAATTTCGCAAGCGGGTTCGCCCTCAGAAATGCTTCGTAGATCGCTGGCGCTTCCGGGTTGGCCTTGTCCTCGAACGTTTCGAACCCGGCGCCGAGCCATGCCGCACCATTTCCGTATGGCCCCAAATGGGTAAGGCTCCAATCATAACAGTTCCTCGCCGCGGCGAGGTCTTGGGCGTCGAGTACGCCGTCAAGCTTTACGACCCCGTTCCGTTGGTAACATTGTCGTATCGTTTCAATACCGTCGAACACAATTCCCCCGGTATGCTGATCTGTTGAGTAACGCATGCACCCAGTTGCGGCAGCTTAACTTGCATCATACGCTAGGCCCAATTGATCGCGGCGCACCGCCGCGACGGGCGGTAACCCAAGGCGGGAGGAATCATGGCGACCACCAAGAAAATGCTGCAGGAAGAAGTCCGCGCGGGCGAAGGTATCGCCCGTGTCCTTGAAGAAGCCGGGATCGGTATGGTTTTCGGCATCCAAGGCGGCAATATGGGGCGAGTCTATGATGGGCTGTACGATCATCAGGACAGCGTGCGCTGTGTGCTGGTACGTCATGAACAGTTGGCCAGTGTCATGGCCGAGGTCTATGGCCGTCTAACGGGCAAGCCCGGCGTTTGTATCGGCCAAGGCATATTCATGCTGGCAAATGGCTTCCTGGGCACATTGGAAGCGCATTTCGGCAGTTCACCGATGCTGTTTCTGACAGACTTCTCCGATGTCGCACCGTTCACCCAGCACGCACCGTATCAGAGCGGTACGGGCGATTACGGTGCCGCCGATACGCGCAATGCCCTTGCCGCTATTACCAAACAAACCGTGGTCGCGCATACGCCGCGCGAGGCGGTTCACGCAACACAACTGGCGATCAAGCATGCGCTCAGTGGGGAGCGCGGACCCGTCGGCGTGATTTATCACAGCGCCTGTTTCGGAGGCACGGTCGATCCCGATGCACGGCCTGTGCTCTATCCGACACAGCACTATCTGCCACAGCGGCTGCCGGCCGATCCGGCGAGCGTCGAGGCCACGGCGAAAGCACTTTGCGCCGCAGAGCGCCCTGTTATCGTCGCCGGGAACGGTGTTCGCATCAGTCAGGCCTATGAAGAACTGTCGCAGCTTGCCGAACTCGTGGGTGCGCCAATTGCGACCACCGCGTCGGGCAAGGGTGTCTATCCGGAGACCGGCGCCATGGCACTGGGCGTGTGCGGTAATTTCGGTCAATCGACGGCAAACAGCTACATCGGTCAGGCAGACCTTGTGTTGGCTGTGGGCACACGGCTTGGCCCGGCGGACACGACGAACGAGAACCCGGACCTGATTGACCCGATGCGCCAGACCCTGGTGCAGATCGACATCGAACCAAAGAACGCCAGTTGGTCCTTCCCTTGTGATACGGTCGTTATTGGCGATGCGCAATTGGCTCTGGCACAAATTGTAGAGGCGGTGAACGGTGCCGGTGCGCCGTCCGCGGAATCCTTGGAGGGCCGCACACAGGCGCTCGCCGCCCTGCGCGAGACGGAAGGCTTCTTCGACAATCCGCATTACACGTCGGACGCGGTGCCGATCATGCCGCCGCGCGTTTTCAAGGAGTTGCACGACGCGATCGATGATGACGCGCTGATCACCTGCGATGCGGGCGAGAACCGCCTTTTCATGACCCACTTCTTCCAGACAAAGGGACCGGGCACCTTGTTGATGCCGGGGATTGGCGCGATGGGCTATGCCATTCCCGCCGCTCTGGCAGGAAAGCTGGTCGATCCGGATCGGCAATGTATCGCGGTCACCGGTGATGGCGGGTTCGGCATGGCGATGAACGGCATCATGACGGCTAGGGACGAGAACATCCCCATCGTCACGGTGATCCTCAACAATAGTGCCCTTGGTTGGGTCAAGCACGGGCAGGGGAACCGCACGATTGCGAGCAGCTTCGCGGAAATGGATTTTGCGGCGGTGGCGAGCGCGATGGGGGTCAAAGGCATCAGGGTCGAACAACCGGGCGATATCGCGGGCGCGATCAAAGAGGCACTGGCTTCGGGCGTTCCGACAGTTGTCGATATCGTCACCGCCTTCGACGGCCTGTCCTTCCGCGATGTCACCTCTGCGCTGACGCAAGGATAACCGGGGAAAACAATGACCTTTGAAACCATCCGCTATGAAACCCCTTCCGATGGGGTGGCTCGGATCGTTCTGGCGCGCGAGGCGCAACGGAACGCGCAGAGCAAGCGCATGACCTACGAGATGAACGAGGCGTTTGATCGAGCGGCGCATGACAATGACATCAAGGTCATCATCCTCGCCGCTGATGGACCGCATTTCTGTTCTGGTCACGATCTGCGCGATAAGACCGAGATGTCGGAATACGACACGATTTCGACCTGGAGCGGTTTCGACAAGCCGGGCGCGGAGGGCCGTCAGTCGCGCGAGGAGGAAATCTATTTCGGCATGTGCTGGCGGTGGCGCAATATCCCCAAGCCGACGATCGCGCAGGTGCATGGCAAAACGATTGCGGGTGGGTTGATGCTGGTGTGGGTCTGCGATCTCATCATCGCGAGCGAGGACGCGACCTTCTCCGATCCGGTCGTCGCATTCGGCGTAAATGGTGTCGAATATTTCGGGCACCCCTGGGAGTTCGGCGTGCGCAAGGCGAAGGAAATGCTGTTCACGGGCGGCATCATGTCGGCGCGGGAAGCGCAGTCGCTCGGTATGGTCAACCATGTAGTGCCCCGCGACGAATTGGGGGATTTCACGATGTCGATGGCGAACCGCATTACCGAGCGCCCGTCGATGGGCCTGCGGCTCGCGAAGCAATCCGTCAATCAGGCGCAGGATGCGCAAGGCTTCTGGACCGCGTTGCAGTCGGCGATGTCCTTGCAGCAGCTCGGCCATTCACATAACGCGGAAATGTTCGGTATGACCGTCGATCCGAGCGGCGCCGATATCATTCGGCGCGATGCGAAGGCGAAAGACTAAGAAGGCAGCCTTTGCCGTAAACGATCAGCCAAAAAATCAGGGCCGCAGCGACTCCCGCCAAGACCGAAGGGACAACAAAAGAATAGAGCCCACGGGAAAAATTTTCGAACGTCACATCGCCGTCGCTGTGAAATGAACTGGCATATGTATACGCGATAAGTTGAAGAGGTATGACGGCGCCGAAACCTCTTGAAACGCCATAACCCGTTGCGCTGAAAATGCGAAAGTGGGCAAGGCTAGGTTGAATTATTAGACCAAAACCAAGCGCAACCGGAAATGTCAGGATTTGCCCGAATAAGCAATAGGATAACGCTAGGTACAGTGTGTCGGGTAAAAACAGATTAAAATGCCAATTCAATAGGTTCAGAGAATTGGCAACTTGCAATTGAAGCAACATGGTGAGAATCAAGACCGGCGCACATACTAGTGATGATAAAATGAATCCGCATGTGAGTTGCGCAATTGTTGGTTCACAGGCGTTAGAATCTGGATCGGTTGTCATTTTTCAGTTTGGTAATGTGTCACCGACAATACTTTGTTATCGCAACATTCCCCCATCGATGATGATTGTCCGCCCCGTAACGTAATCCGACAAATCCGTTGCCAAAAACTCCACCACCTTGGCGCAGTCCTCGATTGTGCCTTCCCGCTGTAGAGCAACGCGTTCCTTGGCCATCTCGGCGCGGTCGCCCAGCCGCCCGGTACGGATGATGCCGGGCGCGATGGCGTTAACGTTGATGTTGTCGGGACCGAGTTCCTGGGCGAGGGCGCGCGTGTAGTGGATGATGGCCGCTTTCGCGGTGCCGTAGGGATGATAGGCACCCTTGGCATCCACACCCGCAGTCGATGACACGGTCACGATCTTGCCACCGCCTTGCTTTTTCATATAGGGCGCGACCGCCATGCAGGCGTACATGCAGGTCTTTACGTTGATGTCGAGAACGCGGGTGAGCATCTCTTCCGACGTATTGGCCGGCGTGCCGGTTGTGACCAGGTCTTCGGTGTCGTTTGCCCCTTCGCGCGGCGCGCGCTCGTCGGCGAAGGTCACCGTGCCGCCGCCGGCATTGCAGACAGCGATATCGACGCGGCCCAGCGCTGCAATAATATCGGCGACGGCCCGCTCTGCCGCATCACGGTCGGTTAGGTCCACCTCGAGCCCCATCGCTTTGACGCCGAGCGCTTCGCACTCCTCCATGACGGTGCCCGCTGTGAGCTGCTCGCGCTCAAACTCATAGACGTCGGCCGCTTTCAGGTTGCGGTCGATGATAGCGATGTCCGCGCCAAGCCCTGCGAGACGCAGTGCGTAACCACGTCCGAGCCCGCGGGCGCCGCCCGTAATCAGTGCCACTTTTCCTGCCAGCTTTTTTTCACTCATGCTCACCCTGCCTAATTCTTTAGTATTGCGTTGCGGATCATGTTCATAGCTTAGCCGCAGCGGGGTAATCTGTACTACACTGCCGACCGTTATTATTGGCTGCGGGGGGATATCCAGCGATGGCGTACAGGACACCGGAGAAATCCAAGCGGCCATATGGGTGGCGGGCCCGGATCGGGCTCATCGTACCATCTCCCAACACGGTTGCCGAAACCGAGTTCTGGCGCATGGCGCCGGACGGTGTGACGATCCATACGACGCGGATGTTGTTGCGCACTGGTGACGTGAAAGATCCTTTGCTGGACATGGAACAATACCTGCCGCGGGTTCTTGAAGAACTCCGGGGTTTGGAAGTCGATGTCGTCGCCTATGGCTGTACGGCCAGCGCCTTGAAAACGCCTTATCAGAAAACCCAGAGCGAAATCTCGGGCCATCTCGGGCTCCCCACGGTGACGACCATGGGGGCCGTGCTTGATGCGTTTAAGGCGCTGGGCGTTCATCGCATCGCGGTCGGTTCGCCCTATACCGACGCCACGAATGCGGCGGAAAGCCGTTTCTTCGAGAGTCAGGGGCTGACGGTTACGGTCGATAAAGGCGTGCAGTTATTCGAAGCGCAGCAGCGCGGGCGTCACATGAATTTGGTGCCGCAGGATGCGGTCGAAGACTTGGCGCTATCGATCGATAGCCCAAAGGCCGAGGCGGTATTCCTTTCTTGCTCCGATATGGCGACTCTTGATTCCATCGAGACGCTTGAAGACAAGCTTGGTAAGCCGGTGATCAGTAGTGCGCAAGCGACATTCTGGGGCGCGCTTCGCGCTGCCGGTATCGACGTCAAGCTTGAAGGTTGCGGACGGCTCCTCAAAGAGCATTAATGCTCGTTCCGACGGGTTCCTGGTTTTGGTCTCAGATAAATTTTAGAGGTGTCGATTATGGCGCGGATCGCGATTGCCGGCTTCATGCATGAAACCAATTGTTTCGTGCCGGACCCCACGGATTATGAGGATTTCACCCATCCCGCTGACCGGCCCGGCTTGTTGCGTGACGATGAATTGCTGGAGGAATTCGAAGAGAAGGGCGCGTCGACGGCGGGGTTCATGGCAGGCAATGATGGCAACCATGAGATTTATCCGTTGCTTTGGGCCAGTGCGACGCCGGGCGGCGCTGTTACTAAGCGCGCTTATGAAATGATCGCTTCGGAACTGATTTCCCGATTGTCCCAGGCATTGCCAGTCGAAGGTGTTTATTTGGACCTGCACGGCGCGATGGTGTCCGAAGAGCATGAAGACGGGGAAGGGGAGTTGTTGCGCCGTGTTCGCGCAGTGGTCGGGGAGGATGTCCCGATCGTCATCAGCCTCGACTATCATGCCAATGTTACCAAGGCGATGGTTGCCCATGCGGACGCGATCTTGCCCTACCGCACCTACCCCCACGTCGATCAGTACGATACAGGCAAGCGCGCGGCCGTTGCCATGAAACGGCTCTTAATTGAGGGCCGGCCGGCAGGCCGGGCGCTACGACAATTGCCGTTCCTCCTGCCTTTAAATTTTCAGTGCACGTTGGTTGAACCGTCCAAAGGGATTGTTGAAGCCGCGATGGCGCGGGAGAATGAGGACATTTTGTCACTGGCCTACCTTGCGGGGTTCCCGCCAGCGGATTTGAAAGAATGCGGGCCGACCGTAAGCGTGCACGCCTATACCCAGGAAGAGGCCGATACGGCCGCGGATGAAATTGCTCAGCTTGTCGCCTTGAAGGAGGCCGCGTTTGCCGAACCGCTGCTGCAACCGGATGAGGCGGTGCAGGAGGCAATGCGCCTTGCCGCCACGGCGGCAAAACCAATTGTCGTGGCGGATACGCAGGACAATCCCGGTTGCGGTGGCAGTGCCGATACCGTGGGCATGCTGGCGGCACTTGTTGGTAACGACGCGCAAGATGCGGTTTTTGGCGTGGTAAAGGACGAAAACGTGGCCAAAATCGCGCACGAAGCGGGGGTAGGCGCGGAGATCGAATTGGATTTAGGCGGTCAAACGAATTTGCCCGGCGTTGAACCGTTTCACGGCCGGTTCACTGTCGAGGTGGTCAATGATGGCCGCTACGACACAACGGGGCCGGTTTCACAGGGCAAACCTTATGATGTCGGGCCGTCGGCACTGTTGTCTATCGGCGGCGTAAAGGTCGCGATTAGCAGTCGGCGGGTTCAGGCACTAGACCGCAGTGTTTTTGAACATTTGGGTGTGGTTCTTGAGGAGCAGAAAATTATTGTGCTGAAAAGCACTTGCCACTACCGCGCGCATTTCGACCCGATTGCCGAGACGACCTTTGCCGCGCTGGCGCCCGGCGGTCATGGCGCGAACCCGGCGGATTTTCCGTTCGATAAACTACGGGACGGTGTGCGTTATTATCCCTTGGGACCGGTGCACGGTGGGTAAATGAGGAAAATTTATGGGCTCCCGTAACATTGCGGTCAGTCCGATTGCAGGCGCATTGGGTGCGGAAATTGATGGTGTCGATCTTTCCCGTGAACTGGACGACCACATCGTCGAGTATATTCGGCAAGCCTTGCTCGACCACGGTGTTGTCTTTTTTCGCGACCAGACAATTACACCGCAACAACAACTCGATTTTGCGAAGCGGTTTGGGCCCATTCACAGGCATCCGCATGTCGAGGGGCTCGTTGAGTTGCCGGAGGTCATGGAGATCGTCAAGAACGAAGACGACCTCAGAAACTTCGGCGCAGGCTGGCACACCGACCAAATGTTTCTACCGGCTCCGGCACTGGCGACCATTTTGTATGCGAAGGAATTGCCGGCATTTGGGGGCGATACGCTTTTCGCCAATCTCTATGGCGCCTATGACACGCTTTCCGAGGGCATGAAGGCGATGGCTCATAGGTTGAAGACGGTCAATTTGCCGGATGCCGGGCGTCGTTTGGCGCAGTCCGAGACAGGTGGCGTGCAGTATGGCGCTCTCGGCACCATGCGGCTCAAGAATGCAGACGATGTTCCTGACGAGACGGAGCATCCGCTTGTCAGGACGCATCCGGAGACCGGCCGGAAGACATTGTATATAGGATTGCACACCGAGCGGTTCGCGGGCCTATCGACAGAAGAGAGCCGCGGGCTCGTGGATTATTTTATCGATCACGCGACGCGGCCGGAATTGACCTGCCGATACCGCTGGCGACCGGGTTCGTTGGCGATGTGGGACAACCGTCGCGTCATCCACAACGCGATCAACGATTATTCGGGACAGCGTCGGCGCATGCACCGGATTACAATTGCAGGTGACGCGCCTTATTAACCGTCAACCCGGAGGGCCTTAAACAGGCTCTAACGGTACGATCGGTTCCATGCCGGGTACGGTGACGCCGCCGCGATTTCCCGGTTCGACGCTGCCGTACAATCCGGCGAACGCTTTGGGAAGCGGAATGCCGTCCGGCGGCGACAGCCAAAGGCGCAATAGATGGCGCCGTTTTTCCGGTTCTGGCCAATCCTCATACGCCGTGCGGTCATGCATGATCTGGTGGTTGTGAATGATCTGCATGTCACCCGGTTCAAACGCCATCTTGAGATGCAGGGCGGGGTTGTTCGCCAGGGCCTGCAGGAAATCCAGTGCTTCTTCCAACTCCGCCGTGATTGGTAAGGCATCCGGGTAATTGGCCGTCGACTCGATATTTCGCCGGATGAAATAGATACTCAACCTGTTCTGATAATAATTGAAGATTGGAAGTTCGTACCAGGGGCCTTTCCCCGGTGGCACTTCTTCATGCCGGTCATGCGGGATGGGGCCGTACAGCCGTTCCGCCAAATCCGGCCGGCGGCGCCACATCTCATTATGGATCGTATGCGAACTGACGAGGGAACTGAGCCCGCCGCTCTTTGATTTTCGCAAACACAGCAGTGCTACGATATCGACGTAGTCGCAATGGTATTTGAGGTGGCGGTTCGTCAGGTAGCCCCGGGCGCGCTCGACGACCTGTCCTTGCACATCCGTGACATGTCCGAGAAGGTGGCCCCGGGCATTTTGTGCACGTGGGACGCCAAAATAGGATCCAATTCCCCAATAGAGTTTCGCAGTGTCCTCGATCGACAGGCCTTTTATCGGCATACCACGCAGCAGGACAAAACCCCGGCCGCGCAAGACTTCTTGACGGAACGCATCCAATTCCGGTCCTAAGCGATCAAGCGGAAATAGGGCGCGCCGAATCTCTTGGATTTCTCGCCCGCGAACCGCATCAAGCGCTGCCAAAATTTCGCCCTGGTCCGAGGGCGTTAGTTCGTATATCCAGGTTTTCTGTTTTGCCAGTTCCGGGCCATACCAAACTGACGGGCCGCCAATCGGGCCGCGGTGCAATGGCGGATGGTCCTTAGGCAACCGATCGCCAGGGATGGAATTCAATTCTGCATCTTCCTGCGCCATGGAGGGGGCTCCAAATCCAATCGTCTTGAAAAAAAGCCTAGTGAGTCATCTGTTCGCCAGCAACTTGCGGGCATGATCATGATTTCAGGCTCAGTCGCGCGTACTCTGTCAGTGAAGATCAGAGGAAGCGTAAAGAATTACGCGATCAATACCAAATTGAGCCGCATCGCAGAATTCAAGCTCCAGTAAGCGAGGCTACGCAGCCGTTGCGACCATATGTTGATGCGTATTCCTACTGTCGCAATTTCGCGGAGCGCGAGTCGTAAAGGGCAGTGGCCTCGGATGCCGTGGCGCTGCGCCGCTCGCCGAATATTTCGATTTCAACAACGTTGCCTTCGCGCGCATAGGCGGTATCAATCATACAATGCGCGATAGAGAGCCCCATCCGATGACCGAAGCCACTGGAAAGCACAAGACCGATCCGCTCTTTGCCACTCCAGACCGTTGCGAGGGCAGGCGCGTCGGCATCCGCCGCATCCACGATGAAGGTTGTAAACTTTCGCTCGACGCCTTTGGTGTGCACCGCCAAGAGCACTTCTCGTCCGGTGAATGAAGGTTTCTTGAAATCGACCCAGCGCTCCAGCCCGTTCTCGAGAATGGAATAATCGCTGGTCAAGTCTCCCTTCCAACTTCGGTAGCCTTTTTCGAGCCGCATTGATTCCAGCGCCAACATACCAAAATCGCGAATGTTGGCATCCGCGCCGGCCGCCATGACGGCAGCATAAGTTGATTTCAACCGATCGGTAGGGGCATGAAGTTCCCATCCTAATTCGCCGACGAAACTCACGCGCAAAGCATGTCCAGCGATACTTG
This sequence comes from Alphaproteobacteria bacterium, assembly GCA_021774435.1. GTDB lineage: Bacteria > Pseudomonadota > Alphaproteobacteria > UBA8366. The sequence goes on along the minus strand of JAJFJB010000221.1, from coordinate 7,521 downwards.
TGATCGGTTGGTGCGTGAGCCAAGGAAAGGCGTCTGTCGCCGTGTTGAGACCCGTTACCTCTGCCACGATGTCGCGCGATTTCGGCCCGGTCACAAGAAGCGTTCCCCAGTCGCGTGTCACGTCACGGATTCGAACAGATCCGTCCGCGGGCAATTGAGACGTCAGCCAATCTCGATCGTGCCAAAGTGCGCCCGCCGCGGTCATCAACCAGAAACGGTCGTCCGCGAAGCGGGTCAGAGACATTTCCGTCACGGTTTGGCCCTTGGGGCTCGCAAAGTAGACCAACCCGATCCGGCCGGGGCGTGCGAGCTTTCCCGTCACAAGGCCTTCGAGCCAAGGCGCCGCACTTTCACCGGTGATTTCGAAACGGGAAAACCCTGTCAGATCGATGACTCCGGCGTGCTCGGCGACATGTCGACATTCTTCGCCGACACGCTCAAACCAATGGGGGCGAAGAAACGTGTTGGCTGGACCGGTTGTGTCGCCGTCGACCGGGAACCAATCGGCGCGTTCCCAACCGCCATAATCGCCAAATTCAACCTCCATTTTCTTGAAGGTATCGTAAAGCGGCGATGTCTTTGCGGGTCGACCTGCCGGCCATTGGATCTGAGGAAAATGGATCGCGTATTCGTTCGAGTAAACTTCGGCTGCTTTTGCCGCCGTGTAAGCATTATCGACGTGATCGGTAAAACGCCGCGGATCAAACGCCCAACTGTCCGTTTCGGGTTCGCCCTCGACGATAATTTCTGCACAGATTTTGCCTGCGCCGCCGGCCTGCACGATGCCGAAGCTGAACACGCAGGCTTCGAATGCATTGGGGACGCCAGGCATCGGTCCGATGAGAGGAAGGCCATCCGGTGTATAGGGAATTGGACCGTTAACCACGCGGGTAATTCCCGCTTCTCCGAGCAAGGGAACCCGTTCGCAGGCGTCTTCGATGTAAGAGTCAATCCGTTCGATATCGTCGGGGAAAAGTTGGAATGAAAAGTCAGCCGGCATGGTATCGTTATCGGAGTCCCAATGAACGCGGCAGCCCTCCTTTTCGTAAGGTCCCAGCAGAAAGCCTTTTCCTTCCTGGCGTAGATAATAGGAACTGTCGGGGTCGCGCAGCATGGGCACGGATGCATCGAGGGACGCGAGTGCGGGAATTTCCTCGGTCACCAGATAATGATGTGCCAACGCGGCGCAGGGAACGTCGCGGCCGAACATTCTACCGACGGCCTGCGCCCGATACCCCGCGGCATTGACGACATATTCGCAGCGCACCTCGCCGTGCTCCGTGTCTACAATCCACTCACCCTTGTCCCGCCGCACGCCGGTTACCGGACAAAAACGATTAATCGTGGCACCGTTGTCGCGCGCCCCCTTGGCAAAGGCTTGCGTGAGCTGCGCCGGATCAATATCGCCGTCATGAGGATCCCAGCAACCGCCTTGGAGATCGTGGTCTTTCATGTACGGGAAGAGATCCCGCATCTCCGCATTGGTGACCATTTCCATTTCAAGACCTTGGTGCCGGCCCATCGCACAGACATGTTCGAATTCGCGCATCCGTTCCATGGAATGGGCCAGCCGGACCGCGCCCGTTACATGATAGTTGATGGGATAATCCACCAGACTGCCGAGTTCCCGGTACAAGGTGGTCGAATAACGTTGCAGTCCCATCAAGGCCCAGGAGCCGGAGAAGTTCGGGCAGTTTCCGGCGGCGTGCCATGTAGAGCCCGAGGTCAGTTCGTTCTTTTCGAGAAGGACGCAGTCGGCCCACCCTAATTGGGTCAAATGATAAAGGATGGAACAACCAACTGCGCCGCCACCAATAACGACAACGCGGGCTTGTGTCGGCAGGTCTACCAATAGATTAGCTCCCGAAGCTTCGAATTAAGAGGCGGTCATTGAGCGGAAGAGACCGGGGACGTACTGGATCGGACGATCAGGTTGGCATCGATCTGTATCGCGTGGGGTACTGGCTTTCCGGCAAGTTTTAGCAAAAGCATTTCGGCGGTTCTGGCGCCCATCTTGTCGGACTCCACGCGTACGGTGGTAAGAGGGGGCGTCAGATGCGCACTCAATTCGAGGTCGTCGAAACCGACGATCGATAGATCCTTCGGCACCTGCAGGCCTAAACTCTGTGCCTCAAACAAAACGCCGATTGCCAAAACATCATTACCGCAAAACACAGCGGTCATATCCGGAATCGTGTCCAGTAAGGTACGCAATCCGATCCGGCCGTCGTCGATGCCATAGGGGCGTTCGATGTGATGCAAAGGATCGAACTGTAATACACGTTCCGTGAACGCCAGTTGCACGCCACGCCTTCGCAGGACCGCGCGGTCGTTCCTGTCTGCCGGGTAATCCATGACCCCGATATTGCGGTGTCCGAGATCGAGAAGGTGAGAGACTGCCGCGCGCGCGCCCTCGACGTTATCGTAGCCAACGCTGGGATGAGGGCCCTTTGGCGTGAATATGTTCGTAATGACATAAGGCAACTGTCGTGCTTTCAGGAGATCGTAAATTGCTTCCTCTCGGCGCTCGCCGCACAAAACAACGGCGTCGACGCCACCTTCGATCAAGCCCCGTATTTCCTGCTGTTCCTGAAGGTCGTCGAACTCATGAATGCCGACGACGAGTCCGAATCCCGCATCGCCGAGGCATCGCTGAAGCGAACCGACGAACCGCGCGAAGATGGCGTCGTCGACCGTGGGGATGAGCGCACCAACGCGCTGGCTTCGCTGCGATGACAAGGCGCGTGCGGCACTGTCGGGAATGTAGAAAAGATTGCGTGCGGCCGAGAGCACCCGCTGACGTGTCTTGTCGCTGACAGTGTCCGGGCGGTTAAAGGTTCGTGAAACTGTTGCGATAGAAACGCCAGCCTCGCGCGCGACATCACGAATGCCGCCGCGATTTGCCGGTTTTATACCGGAACCATCATTCGATGGTTCAATCTGATCCACGAGCAATCTCCAACTTGAAAATATTGCGCTTTCCGCGCGTACAGATGCGTTTTCTATTCGGTATTTAAGTGTAAACGTTTTCTAATATTATCGCCGAAACAAATATTATGGAACAAAAACGTTGATTTTTAGCGAAAAATTTAGCGATACTAATGAAAACGGTTACATAATCGTGACGAACAGAATTTTCGGAGCGCGTGCAGGGCTCCGGATGGGACGCAACTTGGGAGACAGATGAGATGCGAATTGCGAAAAAAGTTTTGCGTGGTGCCGGTATCGCGGCAGCGACTATTTGTTTGACGGCAGGGCTTGCCCGCGCCGCGGACAAACCGGATGAAATCACCGTTGCCTATTTCCTGGAATGGCCGACGGCCAATCAGGTTGCGCAACTTGAAAAGACCTATGACAAGGAAATGGGCCTCAAAGTTAAGTGGCGGGCCTTTGGTAACGGTAACGAAATGTCCCAGGCGATGGCGTCGGGCAACGTACAGATCGCGTATAGCCAGGGTCTCGTCCCTTATGTCGTAGCCGTTTCAAAGGGGCTGGATCTGAAGCTCGTCGGCGTCGCCGTGTCTTATGCTGAAGCCGACAATTGTGTTGTCAGCAAGGAATCCGGCATCACGAAGGCCAATGCCAAGCAGCTTGAAGGCAAGAAGATCGGCACGCCGATTGGGAACGTCACGCATTACAAGCTTCTGCGTATGCTTGATCATCTCGGTGTCGACGCGACGAAAGTCGACATGGTGCAGATGAATGGTGCCGATGCGGCTGTCGCGTTCGCCCGCGGTGATATCGTGATGGGATGCGCATTCGGGGGACCGATGCTGCGGATGCTCGATTCCGGCAACTTGCTGATGACCGCGGCGGAGCAGGAAGCGATTGGCATCCGTGTGTTCGACGTTATCTCGGTGACCGGGGAATTCGCGGCGGAACATCCCGATCTCGTGCAGAAATTCATGGATGTTACCGACAAGGCCAACGCGGCCTATGCGGCGGATAAAATGGCGGCGTTGCCGTCAATTGCGAAAGCCGCTGGTATGGATAAGTCCGGTGCCGAAAAGCTTTTGAAAATGTTCTCCTTCCCGTCAAAAGCGGATCAGGCTTCGGCGGCATGGCTCGGGGGAACGGTTCAAAAGTTCACGAAGAGCGTGGCCGATTTCTTCGTTGCGCAGAAACAATTGGACGAAGCGCTCGACAGCTATGACGGCGCAATCACCGACAAGTTCGTTAAGTAGCGTTCGAAGGAGGTTCGGCCACTAACGCCGCACCTCCTTCGATTTTCTGACACGATATGGTTGGGAGGGTGCGCCGATGAAAGGTCTGGTCGTAGACGATGTTTCGATGATCTTCACCGTGCCGGACGGGGAACCGGTCCATGCGTTAAAGAATGTTTCATTAGAATTACAGCCCGGTGAAATCATGTCGATACTTGGCCCTTCGGGCTGCGGCAAGACGACACTGCTGAATATTATCGCCGGCTTTCTGGCACCGACCGAAGGGCAAATTCGTCTGGAGGACAAGCAGGTCACCGGCCCGGGTAGCGCCGGATACGTCGCGTCGTCCGGCGGGCAGGACGCGTCGCACGATAATCTGGTAACTGGCCCCGGAGCCGACAGGGGTATGGTCTTCCAGAAAGGCGCCTTGTTCGAATGGATGACGGTCGAAAAGAACATTGCGTTCGGTCCGGACATGGCAAAGAAGCCGAAGGCGGAGACCAAGAAGACGGTCGACCACTTGTTGGAAATTGTCGGCCTGCAGGATTTTGCGAGCCAACCCGTCTATCAGTTGTCGGGCGGCATGCAGCAACGCGTGGCGCTGGCGCGATGCCTTGCGAACGATCCCGATGTCATTCTGATGGATGAGCCGCTTGGTGCTTTGGACGCGCTGACGCGAGAGAAAATGCAAGGCCTGGTCCTGAAACTTTGGAAAGAAACCGGCAAGACTATCATCCTGATCACGCACTCTGTCGAAGAAGCCCTGTTCCTGGGCGAGCGCTTGGTCGTTATGGCACCGCGTCCGGGGCGGATCGAAAAGGAATACCGGTTGCCCTTCGCGGAGCGCGGACTCCATGAAAGCCCGCGCGATATCAAGGCGTCCCCCGACTTCATCGAAAACAGAGAAGAGATCCTTTCGATGATCTGGGAAATGGAAGAAGAAATTATGGGACGCTCAGACGAGCAGGAGGGGTAAGACGATGTCGAATGACAATAACCCGTCGAAACTCGCGATCTGGCTCGGCTTGGCCGATAACAGCTTTACACGCCAGAAAACCGTCAAGTTTGGTGACTCTACGGCAGTAAACTCCGGGCGAGCCTGGGGCATCATCATGGTCGTTGCGCTATTGGCGCTGTGGTGGATGGCAACGAGCTTTGGTTGGGTAAAGCCGATCTATTGGCCGTCCTTCGAAGCGGTGTTCTCGCGGACCGGCAAACTTTGGGCGGAAGGCTTCCGAAATATCGAGCTTTGGGACCATGTCGCGATCAGCATGTACCGTGTGCTGTCCGGCGTGTTTTACGGCACGATAGTTGGCATTCCGCTCGGCTTCGCAATGGGACTTTCGTCCGTCGCGCGCGGCATGTTCGATCCGGTCGTGGAATTTCTGCGGCCGATCCCACCGTTGGCACTGATCCCGCTGATTATCCTGTGGTTCGGTATCGATGAGTTTGCCAAGATCTTCCTGTTGTTCCTGGCCTCCCTGTTCATCATGACGATTGCCGCCCGCGCGGGTGTTGCCGGAGTGAATATCTCCAAAGTGCACGCGGCCTATTCCTTGGGGGCATCGAAGACGCAGGTTCTGCGCTACGTCATTCTGCCGAACGCCTTGCCGGAAATTTTTACCGGATTGCGGACATCGATGGGTGTCTGCTGGGGAACCGTCGTGGCAGCCGAGCTTGTCGCCGCTGACAAAGGCGTCGGTTCCATGATCATGATCGCCAAAAATTTCCTGCAAACCGATACGGTTGTGATCGGCATCATTATTATCGGGTTGATCGGCTACGCGATCGAGATGGTGATGCGCAAACTCGAAGCGCGTCTCATCCCCTGGAAAGGCAAAGGGTAGTCGTCGTTTAGCGCGGCGGTCTCTCGCCGCCATACGCGTCGCTGACAGGCAGGCTACTGTCCGCGAAAATATTCTTGCCCCGATTCTCCGTCGCCGCCAACCAGGTTGCCTGCTCTTCGGGACCAAATTCCATTTCGGCGGGCCGGTCGGGGTCGTGATTTAGAAATCTGTCCGTCCCGCGCACGAGCATCGCCGACTCCCGGTGCCGGTGCGACCTCGCATGGGTCGGCATCATCTCGACGAGCAACAGGAGGCGCCGTTCATCCGTGCTGTTGATCTGCGAGCCATGAATGATGCCGGAATTGAAAAGTGCAATTTCGCCGGCTTTTAGTTCCATGTCGACGGCGGACGATGTGTCGAAATCCGCATCGATATATTGGCCGCGCGCCAGGATGCTGTCCGGGTCCGCGGCTTCGCCATGCGGCAGAATTTCTCCCTTATGCGATCCTGGAATGACTCGCAGGCACCCATGTTCGGCGGCGCAGTCCGCAAGTGCGAGTGCGCCGATGACGAGGATCGGCTCAATGGGAAGGTAGAGCGTATCCTGATGCCAACCTGCAAATGTCCTCCCGTCGGCATTTTTGTTTCGAAATGCCATGCTGTAGCAAAGGATGTCCGGTCCGATCAGGTCTTCATACGCGTCGAGTATTTTGGGATGCCGGGCAATTTCTGCGACCCACGGACAGAGCAGGTGCGATTTGGTTTTTAGTTTTGTGACGTCGTTCGGATGCTGGCGTTCGAAATTTTCCAGGCAGTCCCGGAAATAGGCAACTTCATCCAACGTTAGCACGGGGACAGGAGATACGAACCCTTGGCTATGAAACCGTTCGACGGCCTGCGGGGATAATGATTTCGGCATCGGCATTGTTTCCGTTTGATTAGATTGACGTCGCCTGAAAGTCCGAATGGTAGGGCCGAATGGGTCCATTGTGCAACGAAGGTCACGATATTCCTATCTTGTGATGGGACGATCGCGCGCCGCTGACACTTCGACGCTTGCTATGCAGAGATAGAAAAAATTTCATTTTTTATTTGAGAAATTCTGGCTTCGGCGTATTGGTTGTTCTCTTTCGAAGTTTGGACGGAGGCGAAAATGGGGTCGCCGAAACATTCGACCGATCTCGAAACCGACTACACCGTTAAGCAGGACTGGGAAAGTTATTCGACGCTCGAACACGAAACATGGCGTCGTCTTTACGAGCGCCAGTCTTCACTCCTACCAGGCCGCGCCTGTCCGGAGTTTTTGGAAGGGCTGACAAAGCTCGATCTGAATGAGGGGGGAATCCCCGACTTCGACGCTCTAAACGAGCGTCTGCACCCTTTAACGGGTTGGGAAATCGTTGCCGTTCCGGATTTGGTGCCGGACGCGGCGTTTTTTAAACTCTTGGCGGCGCGCCAATTCCCCGCCGGCCGGTTCATGCGCAAGCCGGAAGAAATGGATTACCTGAGCGAGCCCGATGTCTTTCATGACGTGTTTGGCCATGTCCCAATGCTCACGCATCCGGTTTTTG
>JAJFJB010000023.1 GCA_021774435.1 Alphaproteobacteria bacterium | reverse complement strand
CCCCCATCACGATAGCCATGACAAGTTCCGCACGGCGCATGGCGTGATTCTCCCCCTTAGTCCCGAAGCTCTGTAAGCGCCGTGAAACGGGCTATTTAATCTCGCCCATCTTCTTCAGCATCGCCTCGTGGATGGATTTCTCACGAGCCCAATACGCCTTGAGCCGCTTACCGGTAAGAAATCCGCCATAGAGACTCTTCTTTTGCATGTAGGTCTGCCACTCGTCGCTGGCATAGACCCGTGCAAAGACGCCACGGTAGAAAGACTCGGCCTCGGCACTCATGCCCGGCGCGCCGACGACACTGCGCTGCATAAAGTAGACGAAGTCCTTGCCGAGTTCCTTGAACGTCGGTGCATTGGAAAACAATTCCAAACGTGCCGGCGTAAAAGCCGCAAGGGCCGCCGTCTTACCCGCCTGATAGAAGCCGAGTTGCTCGGAGGGATTGTTGACTGTCGAATTGGCGTTGTTCCCGGCCAGTTCCTTGGCCACGCGTCCGCCGCCCTTGTAAGGCACATACTTCATGCTGAGACCGTATGCCGTGTTCAGAAAGTCTGTCAGCAACTGATCTTCCTGCCCCTTGCCGGTGCCGGCCATGATCCATTTGTCGCCCGCTTTCTTTGCCGCAGCGACGAAGCTGCTCACGTCCTTAATGCCACTGTCCTTATTGACCCACAGCAGGAAAGTGTCCTCAGCCATGCGGCCAATCGGTGCGAATTTCGTAATATCGACCTTGATGCCGGGCTGACGCATCGGTGTGGTGTAGAAGCTGTTCAACGTCACCATGATCGTATGATTCGGATCCTTCGCTGTGTTTGCATAAACCAGCGCTTCGGCGCCCGAACCGCCAGGCTTGTTGATTGGCGTGAATGGCTTGGAGGCGAGTTTGTGCTTCGCAATGATCGACTGAATAAGCCGGGCGAGCTTGTCCGCGCCACCGCCCTTACCGGCCATCACAACGAACTCGACCGGTTTCTTGGGTTCCCATGCCGCATGTGCCGTATCCGGCAGAGCCGCGACGCCTAACGCCAAACCGAAGCCGGCACTCGCCAGCATCGCTTTCTGCAATAGCTTGAATGCTTCCATCATATCCTCCCATTTTTTTCATTTGTTCGGCACCGCTTCGCGTGCGCCGTCATGTGCCGATTCTTGATGATCGGCTCTTTGCGATTTTCTCGCTGGACGCCGTTTGTATCGGCATCAACTTCCTGTCAATTGACGGATGGTAGTCCACTCTGATTAAGCGTTTCAAGCCAGTAAATCTCGGTCACCGAGTTGTGATATGTCGCACAAGAAACCTTATACAGATCGACAGCAATGGTGATATTCGAATTGGTATCTGCTTGGCCGCTATGAGACCTTTCAATTGATCGCACTATGATGGATGAAACACCAAATCCTTCCCATCGAACCGTCAGAAATTTCGGACTTGAATTTAATGCGCAACGCAATGCCATTCCTGTTTGACGAAATCCACCTATATCTCGTCGTTTTCATTGTGTTATCTGCGATAGCGCCTCCGGCTATAGCGGAATACAAGGTGGAGCTGATCACTTTGGACGAAGAAGATCCCGGGCGCATCAATTTCGGTCAGCTTATTTGGCGCGGTGGCCTTAAGATTACCAGTAACGATGGGCGGTTCGGCGGATTGTCGGCACTCCATGTTGGACCGGATGGCCGCGAATTTTTGGCAATTACCGATCGTGGAACGTGGCTTCGTGCGTCATTAAGTTATCGTGATGGCCACTTAGCGGACATCAGTAACTTTCGAATTTCTTCGTTGCTCGACCCAAGCGGCAGACCAGTGTCCGGCCGACGCGCCGATTCCGAGTCGCTTGCCGAGATAGAAAACGGGTTCATTGTTTCGTTCGAGCGAAATCACCGGCTTTGGCTCTATGCGGCCGGCCCTGGCCCCGCATTCAAAAACCCGAAATCACTGCCAATTCCCCGCGGCTTTGGGAAGCTACCTGACAATGGCGGCATCGAAGCCATAACCAGGCTTTGCGATGGAAGACTGCTTGCCGTTGCGGAAAAAAGCGTCGAGCGGCGCCATGGTGTCGCCGCATGGGTTCGGGTCGGTAGTCTATGGAAGTCGCTTTCCTATCAGACAAAAGCGGGGCTGCGCCCAACGGGCGTCGCGACTCTACCGAACTGCGATATCATTTTTGTCGAACGCAGTTTTAGTTTTCTTGCCGGATTGGATATCCGGATTTCGCTTGTTCCCGCTGATACAATCAAACCCGGCGCAGAGTTGAAACCAATAGAACTGGCGAGTTTATCCGATCCGTTGAATATCGATAATTTTGAGGGAATTTCTGCGCGGCGCAGCCCATCGGGAGATACGCTGATCTACCTTGTTTCGGATGATAATTTCTCTGCTTTGCAGCGCACCTTGCTGATGATGTTTCAGCTTAAATTGCCGCGTTAGAAATTCAACTCGCCGGCGTGCAGAAAACACCCCGGTCTTTGAGTTGACGGCAAAGTTCCGCGGCCCCATTAGAGGGTACAGGGCCGGCGTACAGCCTGTAGAAAGCCCCCTTCTCCTTTACATCGGCCCGCCTGATTTCAGGCTTTAATTCCCCGAGCAAATCGCTGTTCCCTGCGGCCAAATCCACCCATCCCTTTTGCGCAGCTTCTTCGCTGCGGAAGGACGCGAGATGAACCACAACGGTTCGAGCGATCCGTGGGCTCGGCGGCGGCGGTACGCTTGGCACCCGAGGAGCAACGGCCGGGACAGCGGGCACCGCCTTCCTGACTTTTAAGGGGGGAGGCACAGAAGGGCGTACCGGAACCGGCTTTGGAACCGGAGGAATTGCAGCCTTAGGGGTTGGCGGCGGAACGGGAATACGCGTTTTGGGCTGGAAAGGGCGCGCAGAAGTTGCCGCTCGGGGTCCCAAGTTCGACGACGGAACACGAGGTGCCGTTCGCTTCACCACTTGCGGGACCGATGATGGTGTCGACCGTTGAACAGGCACGACGGGGGCCGGTTTCGGCGGCGGAGGCATGTCGGTACGTGTTATTGGTTTTGGTTGGTCCGGCGCGGGTGTCGGCCGCACCGGTGGGAGCGGCTGCGACCGACCGCCAAACTTAGGCGTTGTCAAGACCACCGACGCCAACGCGTCTGCCGCGCCCTTATTCGACGCGCCATCTAACGTTGGATTAACAGCCGGATAAGATGAGCGTTTCCCCTTAACCGCTGATTTAACCGGCAATGCCGCTTGCGTCCCTTGTCGGTTGATCGTTGTTGGTTTTTCTTTTTTGAGCTCTTTCGCACGGTCCGCGACTATGCCCGCAACGACGGTACCGTCTGCACGCTCAAAAGATAGGAGGTTTCGAACTTGATCGGGTTTTCCAGCCTCCTGCTTGGTACGGCGAACAACGTAATGCCCGACCTTCGGCGCATAATAATACGTAATCTGATTTGACTCGCTGTAACCACAGCGGACGACGAAGACTTCGAAGGCACCACTCAGGACATCGACCGATTTCTTATCATCGACCTGGCAGGTCCATTTGTTTTCCCACCCGAAAGGTGGCTTGTCCGAGGTTGCTGTAGCGCGGAACGACATTTTTGCGCCAACACGCATCGGAAACAGATCGCCTTCGATATCGCGTATGAGCCGGCGACCGGAGCCTTGCTCTCGGTTTCGCCATTCCCTCTCGGGCAGCAGCGGATTGAACCCCGTGACCTGCCGCTCACCCGTGTCATTGCGCCAATAGACGCGATCGCCCTTAATCTGCGTGATTTGCCAGCGCTCAACTGGATTGTCGAAGGTGTACCGATCACCCAGACGGAACTTTACGAAGGCGGGTTGCCCACTTTCGCTCTCAACCGACGGGTTCTTGGATGGCGAGATCAGGTTCGTTACCGTGTCTAGTCCCGGGATTTCACTGCAACCCGCTGCAAGAAGCACCGAAATCGTTCCAACGGCAAAGGTACGTCCCCATAACCCGCGAAATCCGATCGTCATTGGCAACTGTCTCCTGCAGGCCATGCGCACGTGACAATGCAACCGATCTTACGGGGAAACAGACCGGTGGAAAAGGATAGTAAATTCGAAAATCTAAGGTTTACCGAGGCCGAGTGCGGCAGGTGTGAGCATGCCGGTGCGGCGGGCCAGCAGGTAGCTGGCGATGCGCGAATCGAACTCTGCCGAGATCTGGTTGATCCGCGCGCTGAACACCTCGCGTTCCGCATCAAGCACGTTCAACGAC
>JAJFJB010000220.1 GCA_021774435.1 Alphaproteobacteria bacterium | reverse complement strand
GCAGCTTCTCAGCGAAGCCGGCGTTGCGGAACCCATACGCGATTCCGGCGCGTTTCATTTTCTGGGTGAAGTGATCTATGCCCAGGCCAGTACGTTAGGCTTTCAGGACGCTTATTTTCTGCTGGCACTCATCGCCGCCGTGGGCCTTATCCCCGGATGGGTTTTGGCGCGCGCCAGCAAGAACGTCCGCGTAACCGCTTAGCCGCCAGCGAGCTCCCGGCTGCGTTCGGTTGCTGCGGCAATGGCTCGCGTCATAAGTGGTTTCAATCCGTCATCGGCCATGAGAATTTTCAAGGCTTCAAGTGTTGTGCCGCCGGGGCTGGTGACGTTTTCACGAAGTTGCGAAGGCGGCTCTTCGCTGCTGAGCGCCAATTGTCCCGATCCTGCGACGGTTGACAAGGCTAGCTGTTCCGCGAGATCCCGAGGCAGGCCTGCCGCGACACCGGCATCGGCCAAACACTCGATCAAGAGGAAAACATATGCGGGGCCGCCGCCAGAGACTGCCGTGACCGCGTCGATAAGTGCTTCGTCGTTGACGGTCACGGCTTCACCGACCGATTGCATCAGGTCCTGACACAGGGCCGATTGCGCGTCACTGACATGAGCATTCGGGCACAATACGGAAATTCCCTGCCCAATCGCAGCCGGCGTATTGGGCATGGCGCGAATGATTGCTGCATTGCTACCGAGATGCCCCTCGAAGTAGCCAATGGTTTTTCCGGCTGCAATGGAAAGGAAAACCGAAGAATTCCCAGCAAATTTTTCATAAGCCGGGGCAACGTTGTCCATCTGTTGCGGCTTCACCGCAAATACGATGACTTCTGGGTCAAGGTCCGCTGGCAGTGCTGCCGCATCTGCATAAACCTCAACGCCGCTATCGCTGGCGAATTCAGAGGCGCCGGCAGGCTCGATAACGCTTACACCTGCCGCCGCGATGCCAGAACTTCGCCAACCGGAGAGCATGGCGCCGCCCATCTTGCCGCAACCGACGAGCAGCAAGGGCCGTGTCATTTTCTGTGTCATGGGTGGACCTTCTCAGGCCTCGCCGATGGGGTCAAGCATCGTTGCTTCGATTGCCTGGCTGGCATTGTAGCCGGCCCAGAGAACATATTGAAACGCCGGGTAGAATCGCTCGCATTCGTTGATCGCGATTTCGACCAGGTCTTCGAGCTGTTCCGCGCTGACACCGCTCCAGCCCCGGGTCAGCATCGTATGCCGAAACATCGGTGTTCCGGCTTCCGAACAAAGTTCGAAATGGCCGAACCACATCCGTTCATTGACTTGCGAAAGCAGCTCGTTGATTTCCGTCCGTTTCTCCGGCACGACTTTCATATCTAGCGAGCAAGTGAAATACAGCGCCTTCACCTCGCTCCGCCAGACGAAGAACATTCGGTAATCGCACCAGCGGCCCGACATTTCGACGAGCATCTCATCTTCGCTCGAGCGGTCGAAGAGCCATTCGTTCGAGCGTACGATGTCTTCCATGGTGTCGAGTGGATTGCTGTAGGAGTCGAAATCCTCGGCGGTCATAAAGGTCATACGAACACCTTCCTTCGGCCGCGCGGGAGTATCGGCGATCGACCGGAGTCAAGATCGGACGGAATCATTGTGTCTCCCGCTAAATACGACATTTTGTATTATGGACCGTCACCACACCACAACACCTAGAGTGCCATAAGCGATTCGGCACAAGCAAGCGGTTATGCGGGAATTCGCAAAAAATATTATATTTTGTGAATCCGGCGCAAAATGATGCGGATTACGGGTTTTTATTTCGCGGTTTCTGGGGGCGTTTCCGAGGCGGTTGGGGCGGCTTCTTTCGTTTTGCGTGTTCGCCGCGCTTTGGGAGGCGACGGATCTAATTTGGCGAGGGTTGATTCTAGCTTCGCCACGCGCGACTCAAGTGCCTCTTGCTCGATGCGCGCTTTCGCGGCGACTTCCTTTACGGCTTCGAACTCTTCCCGTGTCACCAGATCCATATCGGCCAGAAAGCGTTCGACCCTTTGTTTGACGAGCGCTTCAATTTCCTCGCGAACGCCGGATAAGGCACCGACCGCACCGTTGGCGACGCGAGCCAAGTCGTCGAGAAATCGATTTTCCACCTGCATGATCTGCCTCGTCGTATTTCGATTGCGAACGATTGTATCAAAGATATGGCGTGTGCAGGATGATCGTGCAAGCCACCTTGCAGCATTAGCGCGCATACGCATATAAGGTGCCTGGATTCTAGACCGGAGTGCGCGATGATCTTGGTAACCGGCGGGGCGGGGTTCATCGGCTCCAACCTTGTTGCCGCTTTGTGTGAACGCGGGATGGGACCGGTTTATGTATGTGACTGGGTCGACTCACCAGACAAGAAACGTAATCTGGACAAGCATTCAATTGCCGGCGTGTTCGAGCCGGACGCGCTGGACTCGTGGCTCGAGTCTGAAGGCGCTGCATTGGATGTTATTTTTCATATGGGCGCGTCATCGTCGACCGTGGTGACGGATCCGAACTTTATCCTCGAGAATAATTTCGATTTGTCGCTTAAATTGTGGCGCTGGTGCGCCAATAGGCAAACGCGGCTGATATATGCTTCTTCGGCGGCGACCTACGGCGACGGCACTGCGGGCTTCGATGACGACGATGCCATTGAGTCGCTTTCGCGCTTAAAGCCGCTCAATCTCTACGGTTGGTCAAAGCAGTTATTCGATCTGGATGCCGTCTCTTTGAAGGGTGCGGGATTCGCGCCGCGACAATGGGCCGGCCTGAAATTTTTCAACGTGTATGGTCCGAACGAATATCACAAGGGTGGGCAGGAAAGTCTGGTCGTCCAACTCCATCGGCAGATCCAGGAAACCGGTAAGGCCCGATTGTTTCGATCGCATCATCCGGAGTATGCGGATGGGGGACAGGAGCGTGATTTTGTCTGGGTTGGCGACTGTGTCGACATTATGCTCTGGCTTTATCAGACACCGGATGTCACCGGAATTTTCAATGTGGGTACGGGAACCGCTCGCTCATTCGCCGATTTGGCTGCAGCCTGTTTTGACGCGATGAATAAGGAAGTTCAAATCGACTTTTTCGATACACCGGAAAATATTCGCCGCCACTATCAATATCATACGCAAGCGAATATGAGCCGCCTCCGGTCCGCTGGGTATGTCAAACCGCCAACATCGCTTGAGGAAGGGGTTCGCCGTTATGTTCAGGACTACCTGGCTACGAACGATCCGCACCGGTAACGACTGATGGGTCCTTACGTTTTCCCGGAATTCGATCCTGTCCTCTTTCAAATCGGCCCTTTTGCCATTCGCTGGTATGCGCTTGCCTACATCTTTGGACTGGTTGGCGCGTGGCGCTACGGAATATGGCTGGCTCGCCGCGTGCCGAAACTTGTTACCGCGCAGCATATTGACGATTTCCTGGTTTGGGCGACGTTCGGGGTCATTCTGGGTGGGCGGCTTGGCTATGTTTTCTTTTATCAACCAGGTTATTTTCTAGAACATCCGCTCGAAATTCCGCAGATGTGGAATGGCGGCATGTCTTTTCACGGCGGACTTGTCGGCGTCATCACCGCGATGATCCTTTTTGCGCGCCGGCGTGGTCTCGCATTTTTTGCCTTGGCGGACGTGATTGCCGCGACGGCGCCGATCGGATTGTTCCTGGGGCGGATCGCTAATTTCATCAACGGCGAACTCTGGGGCCGCGAAACGGATGTGTCCTGGGGTGTTATTTTTCCGCGCGCCGGCCCCAATCCGAGGCATCCCAGCCAACTTTACGAGGCTTTTCTCGAGGGGCTGGTCCTTTTTGTTGTCCTGACCCTTCTGGTTCTTGCCTGGCGTGCGCGGTGGCGTGTTGGACTGACGAGCGGTGCCTTCCTTGTAGGGTATGCATTGTCGCGGATGATGGTGGAAACTGTTCGCCAGCCGGATGATTATATCGGTCTGCTGGCATTTGGCTCGACGTGGGGGCAATGGCTTTCCGTCCCGATGTTGGCATTCGGTCTTTTTCTCATCGCGCGGGCCTTGATGCGGCCACCCGTGACAGACACGTGAACGAACTGGCCCGTTTAATCGCGCGGCAAATTGCGACCACGGGCCCGATGACGGTCGCCGATTTCATGGCTACGGCGTTGGGTCATCCGAAGTTCGGTTACTACATGACTCGCGACCCACTGGGGCATTACGGCGATTTCATTACCGCGCCTGAGATCAGCCAAATATTCGGTGAACTGATCGGTATTTGGTGCGTCGCTGTATGGCAAAGCATGGGCGCGCCGGCGCGGTTCAATTTGGTGGAGCTTGGTCCCGGGCGCGGTACGTTGATGGCGGATGCATTGCGGGCGGCTTCGCAAGTGCCAGAGTTCATCGAGGCTGCGGATATAACGCTCGTTGAAACCAGCCCGGTGTTGCGGGCTTCGCAGAAGCGCGCACTTGATGCTTACGACATCGCGTGGCGTGGCTCTTTCGAAGCGACACCGGATGGGCCGTTGCTGCTGGTTGCGAATGAATTCTTCGACGCGCTCCCCGCGCACCAATTTGTTCGTACTAAAGACGGTTGGCGTGAGCGCCTCGTCGGCCTGGACGATGCGAGATTATGTTTCATGACCTCAGGAGAGGCAACGCCGGCAACGGCGCTTCTTGCGCCAGATGTTCGAAGCAGGAGCGAAGTCGGCGCGATTGCGGAGGTCCAGCCGGCTAGCCTTTCCGTAGTAGCGTCCCTAGCAGATCGAATTTCACAGCAAAGGGGGGCTGCGTTGATTGTCGATTACGGTCATGCGGTTAGCGCGCCTGGCGACACCTTACAGGCCGTTCGTCGGCACGAATCACAGGAAGTATTGCAGTTTCCCGGTGACGCGGATCTCACGGTTCATGTCGATTTTGCGGCGCTTACCCGGGCGACAGAAAGGAAGCTCGCGATATTTGGTCCCTTAGGTCAGGGTAATTTTCTGCAACGCATGGGTATTTCTGTACGAGCCGACCGGCTCGCTTCGATGGCAACCCCACAGCAAGCAGAAGCCATCCGAGCGGGCGTTCAACGCTTGATCGCCGAAGATGAAATGGGCACCCTGTTCAAAGTGCTAGGCTTTGCGCCGCAAGGCACACCACCGCTACCAGGGTTTGACACGTAAATGCCGAATTCTTCAAATACGCTTCCGCACCTGACGGCGGATTCCCTTACAGGTGTGCCAAGTATCAAGCATGCATTCTTTACCCGACAAGGCGGTGTGAGTGACGGCATTTATGCATCGCTGAATACGGGGTTGGGGTCGGATGATAAGGCGGAGGCCGTTGCTGAGAACCGCCGTCGTATTGCCGCGACATTCGGTCTTCCCGCGAATGCCTTGAACACAGTTTATCAGATTCATGGTAACACGGCGGTCCGAGTGGAAGGGCCTTGGCGGAATGGCGAACCGCCGCAAGCCGATGCGATGGTGACTGACCGGCCTGGGGTTGTGCTCGGCATCCTCTCCGCGGATTGCGCGCCCGTATTGTTTGTGGATCGGGAGGCAGGTGTGGTTGGTGCCGCACACGCCGGATGGAAAGGTGCGCTTGGCGGCATTTTGCAATCCACTGTCGAAGCGATGGAATCGCTAGGCGCGTCGCGCGCGTCGATTGCCGCTTGTGTCGGTCCGACAATAGGGCCGAAATCCTATGAGGTCGGGCCAGAGTTTCCGGCCTCGTTTCTGGATGAAGACTCCAGGAATGAAGAGTTTTTTGTTCCTTCGGAACGAGACGGCCATTTTTTGTTCGATTTGCCAGGATTTGCCGTGCGTGCATTGCAGTCGATTAAGATCGGGCTCGTTGACAATCTGGCACGCGATACCTGCGCCGAGCCTGAGCACTTTTTCAGTTATCGCCGGTCCACCAAGCGCGGTGAGCCGGATTATGGGCGGTGCCTGTCGGCTATTTCCATCACAAAGACTTAGGTGGCGCTGTTTTGCAGGAATGTACCGTTCGAAACCAGGGTTAAATAGAAGACGATGCCCTACCTATTTCAGATTATAGTTTTGTGTCTGCTTGGTTTGATGGTGAGTTGTGTTTTCCTTTAGGTGCTCAACAATCATTTTTTTGATGTTTGGCGTCGTGCTTGCGGGCTGTGGCAACCTGCCACGGCCCTTTAAGGCTGAGATAGGCGAAGGTGCGGAGAGTCCTTTAGTCGCCTTGCAGGACAGCGTGGGTATCGTTGTCGTACCGACATTCGGGGCGCCACCCGGCGTGGCGGGCCCGCTCGCCGATATCATGGCCGCGGATTTGCGGCGAACCAACGTTCCGGCGACCACCGGTAGTGCGATTAAAAATGGGTACATTCTTGAGGGCGAAGCGAAATTTACACCGATAACAGGCGATCAGGGCGAAATATCGGTGATTTGGACGATAACCGACCCCCAGGGAACTGTTGTTGACCGTCTTCTGACCCAACAAATGGGCGGCCAGGCGGCATGGCAGACGGGTTCCCGAGTTGTATTGAATGGGCTTGCCGAGGATGCAGTGCCGCGAATAGCGGATGTCTTGCAATCCAATCTGCCGGTGGTGGCACAGGCGGCTCGCCCGACGATTGGTGTCGTTAAGATTGAAGGGGCTCCCGGCGATGGAAATGAGGCCTTGAAAAAGGCGTTTGAGGCGGTGCTGCGCAATGCAGGACTGCCTGTTGTCGAGGACGCGAGCCTCGCCGCAATCCAGGTTTTTGGCAACGTCGAGGTGTCACCGGAAGACAAAGGGCGGGAGAAACTAGAAATTAAGTGGACTCTCCGGCAGCCGGACGGATCTGACATTGGTTCGATGACACAGACCAATGCGATTAGAGCGGGCAAGGCCTCGGCCCGCTGGGGATCGCTCGCATATGACGTTACTTTTGCCATGATTGATAGTGTTGCCAATGTTTTGCAGACCATGGAGCGTGCTGATGATATTCGTCTTGGCCGCTAGAAGGCCTATTCGCAAAAGATACCTGCAATCCGCCCACCACAGACGTTTACAGGCAGTTGCGCCCTTGATATACAAACGCCGCTCGTCCTTGGACGAGGCGCGTGGGTGCGGTCAATCTTCCGGGTTGGTATAGGGGCCCGGACAAACACAGGATCCAATATGAAAATCCTGAGCGGCAACAGCAATCGGCCGCTAGCCGAAGCTATTTCGGCTTGCCTTAATGTTCCGCTGACAAAAGCGGCAATTCGACGATTCTCCGATTTGGAGGTTTTCGTTGAAATCCTTGAAAACGTGCGTGGCGAAGACGTCTTTGTCATCCAGTCGACGAGCTATCCGGCGAACGACAATTTGATGGAATTGTTGGTTTCCATCGATGCATTGCGGCGCGGATCCGCGCAACGGATTACGGCGGTAATTCCGTATTACGGATATGCGCGCCAGGACCGAAAAACGGGTCCGCGGACGCCGATTTCCGCGAAATTGGTGGCGAATCTCGTAACGACGGCCGGTGCGGACCGTGTTTTGACGATGGATTTGCATGCCGGTCAGATCCAAGGTTTCTTTGACGTCCCGACCGATAACTTGTACGCCGAGCCGGTATTTCTCAAAGATATCGAAGAAAGCCGCGCTGACGGTGAGGAGCTGGTTATCGTTTCGCCCGATGTCGGTGGTGTTATTCGCGCAAGATCGGTCGCCAAACGGCTTGGCGCCGAACTGGCGATTATCGATAAGCGGCGCGAGAAAGCCGGTGTTTCGGAAGTAATGCATATTATCGGTGATGTCAGCGATCGGCGCTGCATTTTGGTGGACGACATTGTCGATTCCGCCGGTACGCTTTGCAATGCGGCGGATGCGCTAATGCAGGCGGGAGCGAAAGCGGTGCAAGCTTATACAACACACGGTGTGCTCTCCGGTGGTGCGGTTTCGCGTGTTGCGGCGTCGCCGTTGGAAAGTCTCGTGACGACGGACAGTATTCAAGCCACCGAAGCGATGCGCGTTGCGCATAATATTCGCCAGATCACAATTGCGCCGTTGCTGGCCGAAGCGATCTTGCGAATCGCCGAAAATAGGTCCGTTTCAAGCCTGTTCGACTGAATTTTGTTGACGAAATGCGATTTGCCGCGTAGCACGCGGCTCGAATGACGCCGACCCCCCTGGAGGCAGGCGTCGCAACTGGAGAGTGAAATGAGCGATACTAATATTCTCGAGGCAGAGCCGCGGGAACGGGTCGGCAAGGGGGCCGCTCGGGCTGCGCGACGTGCAGGGCAGGTGCCTTGCGTAATTTATGGTGCGAAAAAGGATCCCCGGAGCATTACCATCGATCCACTCGTGCTACGGAAGAGCTTGACGGCCGGAACCTTCTTTTCCACCGTCTATGAAGTGAATATCAATGGTAGTGGCGATTCCGAGCGGGTGCTGCCACGTGATGTGCAGCTTCATCCGGTGACGGATGTACCGCAGCATGTCGATTTCTTGCGTGTGACGAGTGCGACGAAGGTCACGGTCGAAGTGCCTTGCCGATTCTTGAACGAAGAGGAATCTGAAGGTCTTAAACGTGGCGGTGTGTTGAACGTTGTGCGCTATTCGATCGAAGTTCTTTGCGCGGTGGATGCGATTCCGCAGGAAGTCGATGTGGATCTCGCGGGAACCGACATTGGCGACAGCGTGCATTTCAGCCATGTGAAATTGCCGGACGGCGTCGAACCGACAATTTCGGATCGGGATTTTACCATTGCGACGATCGCTGCACCGACTGTTGTTGAAGAAGAGACAGAAGGTGAAGAAGGCGAAGAAGGTCTCGAGTTGGAAGGCGGCGAAGGAGAAGGCGCCGTGGAAACCGAGGGCGAAAGTACCTCCGAGGAGTAAATTCGTGCTGCTGCTCGTTGGCCTGGGTAATCCGGGCCCAAAATACGAGAGAAACAGGCACAATCTCGGGTTCTTGGCGGTGGACGAAATTGTCCGCCGCCATTCCTTTTCCCCATTCAAGGCCAGATTCCAATCGCTTGTGGCGGAGGGCAATCTGGGGGGCGAAAAGGTGCTCGCGATGAAGCCGACTACGTTCATGAACGAGTCTGGCCGCGCGGTCGGCGAGGCAATGCGGTATTACAAACTTGATCCGGACGATGTCGTGATCATCCATGACGAGCTTGATCTGGCAGCCGGAAAGGTCCGTGCTAAGCAAGGTGGCGGCCATGCGGGGCATAATGGCCTTCGCAGTATCGATGCGCATATCGGCAAGGACTATCACCGTTTGCGTGTTGGTGTGGGGCATCCGGGTGACAAGGAGCGTGTCCATGGGCATGTGTTAAGCGATTTCGCGAAGGCGGAAATGCCGATTTTCGAAAAGCTCGTCGATGCCATGGCCGAATGTGCCGATAAGTTGGGCGACAAATCATTTGATGCGTTCATGACGGGTGTTTCGCTGATCTTGAAGCCGCCACGGCCGAAGTCAGAGAAACCCAAGGCGCCAAGACCGGACGCTGTTTCGGAGTCATAATCAATATGGGCTTTAATTGTGGAATTGTCGGCCTGCCCAATGTCGGCAAATCAACCTTGTTCAACGCGCTAACGGATGCCGCCGCCGCGGAAGCGGCGAACTATCCGTTTTGCACGATCGAACCCAATGTCGGGCGGGTTGCCGTGCCCGATGAGCGCCTGCATCGGATCTTTACGATTACGGGTTCGGCGAAGGAAATTCCGACGCATCTCGAATTTGTCGATATTGCCGGGCTGGTGCGCGGCGCTTCCAAGGGTGAGGGGCTGGGCAACCAGTTTCTAGGCCATATCCGGAGCGTCGCGGCGATTATCCACGTGTTGCGGTGCTTCGAAAGCAGCTCGATTACGCATGTTGAAGAAACTGTCGATCCGATCCGCGATGCGGAGACGGTGGAGACCGAGCTTATGTTGGCGGATCTGGAAAGTCTGGAACGCCGGATCGAACCTCTTGAGAAACGGGCAACGTCCGGGGATAAGGACGCCAAAGCCAGCTTACCGGTCATGCGGCGTACCCTGGAAGCCTTGCGCGATGGGCGGCCCGCGCGGACCGTTGAATGCGCGCCCGAGGAACTGCCTGTATTTCGTTCTTTGCAGCTGATCACGGCAAAGCCGGTCCTTTATGTCTGCAATGTGGACGAAGAGAGCGCGGCGGCGGGAAATGAAATGTCCGAGCGCGTCGCCGCGATGGCGGAAGCTTCGGGGCAGGGTTGCGTGTTGATCTCGGCCGCGATCGAAGCGGAAGTGGCCGACCTGGAGACGGATGCCGAGAAGGCAGAATACTTGGAGTCTTTGGGGCTGACAGAGACGGGATTGGCACGCGTTATTCGCGCCGGCTATGCACTGCTTGATCTGGTGACCTATTTCACGACGGGCCCGAAAGAAAGCCGGGCCTGGACGGTGCCGAAAGGGTCGCCCGCGCCCGACGCTGCCGGCGTTATTCATACCGACTTCAAGAAGGGCTTTATTCGGGCCGAAACCATTGCCTACGATGATTTTGTCGCTTTCAATGGCGAGCAGGGTGCAAAGGATGCCGGGCGCATGCGCCTGGAGGGAAAGGAATATATCGTACAGGATGGCGATATCATGCTGTTCAGGTTCAATGTTTAGTTAAAAACAAACAGGGAGGGCCAAGGCCATGGGTGAGAATATTCGGTTGACCGCGAGCGATGGGCACAGTTTCGATGCGTATCGCGCGACGCCATCGGGGACACCAAAAGGCGGCATTGTCGTCATTCAGGAAATATTCGGTGTGAATTCGCATATCCGCGAAGTCGCGGACAGCTACGCCGCCGACGGCTACCTCGCGATCGCGCCGGCAGTCTTCGATCGTCAGGAGACCGGCGTCGAATTGGGGTATGACGGGGATAGCATCACAGCCGGACGCACGTTGAAGGATAGTGCCAGCTACGATGCTGCGGTACTCGACCTAACAGCTGCGGTTGAAGCGGCTAGCGAAGGCGGTAAAGTTGGAACCGTCGGGTATTGCTGGGGTGGAACCCTGTCTTACCTTTGCAGCACCAGGATTGCGGGCGTCTCGGGCTCGGTGGTTTATTACGGTGGCCAAATCGTTCCGTTCAACGATGAGCCCTTGAAGACGCCGTGCCTGATGCATTTCGGTGAACGGGACGCCGGTATTCCGCTTACGGATGTGGATGCCATCAAAGCGGCACACCCTGAAGCGAATGTAAACGTTTATCCTGCCGATCACGGTTTCAACTGTGATCATCGGGGCAGTTACGACGAGCCGTCCTATAAACTCGCGCGTGAGCGTACGGACGCGTTTTTCGCTGCCAACCTGTCTTAGAATGGGAGCGCGAAGATGATCACGATCAGCGCAAGTCAACTTGTGGATGAAGCGAACGCGGAAATCGAAACGATTTCAGCGGAGGACGCGCTCAAGTTAAAAGACGACGACGGGGTCGTCCTTGTCGATATTCGCGATATTCGGGAGTTGAAGCGGGAAGGCCGCGTGCCGGGGGCTCTGCATGCGCCGCGCGGCATGCTGGAATTCTGGGTCGATCCCGACAGCACCTATCATCGCGAAGTTTTTTCGTCTGGCAAAAAGTTCGTCTTTTTCTGCGCCGGTGGTCTGCGATCGGCGCTGGCGACGCAAGCGCTGCAGAAGATGGGGCTCACCCCTGTCGCGCATATTGGGGGCGGTTTCGGCGCCTGGCGTGACGCTGGCGGTCCAGTTGATAAGGACGAAACCTAAGCCAGCACTCTGCCGGCGACAGCGTCAAGCCGAGATAGAATAGCTGGATCGCGGGCCTCCGGGGCTGTGATCAAGGCGGAGTCGAGAGCGGTATGACATCCGGCGCTGCATGCCATGTCGCGGCCTGACAAACGCGGTGCAAGCGTACGGACGAGGGTCCGTGCCTTATCTGCATTTCCCATCAGAACCTGGATCACCGCATCGACGCTGACATCGTCATGGTCGTCGTGCCAGCAGTCATAGTCGGTGACCATCGCGACTGTCGCGTAGCACATCTCCGCTTCCCGGGCGAGCTTGGCTTCCGGCATGTTCGTCATTCCGATTACGTCGCAACCCCATTGCCGATACAGCATGGACTCGGCTCGCGTCGAAAATTGCGGCCCTTCCATGACGAGGTATGTGCCGCCACGTTTCATTGGAATTCCAGCATCTCCTGCGGCGGTTTCAACAGCGTCGCCGAGACGGCTGCAAACTGGTTCCGCCATCGAAACGTGTGCGACGCAGCCTTCACCGAAGAAAGATTTTTCTCGAGCAAAGGTGCGGTCGATGAACTGATCGACGATGATAAAATCGCCGGGTGCCAAATCTTCGCGCAATGATCCGACCGCCGATAGAGAAATGATCTCCGTAACACCGAGGCGTTTCAAGGCATCGATATTGGCGCGAAAGTTGAGCTTTGATGGGGGCAGGGGGTGCCCTTTTCCATGCCGGGGCAGGAAGATGATTTTCTGACCTTCCAATTCACCAATGATGAATTCATCGGAAGGGGCGCCAAAGGGCGTCGCAACGCTTTCCTGTCTGACATTGGTTAAGCCGGCAATTTCGTAGAGACCGCTGCCGCCGATAACACCGACGATGGGAGGACATCCTGGTTCGCTCATGCTGATTGCTCCGGTTGGAGTTTATCGATTCTGGTCTGCGTTTGGGAGCCGCTTGGTTCAATTCCAGCGGATTTGGTATCGTGATTTTGGTGCATCGCACCGATCTCGACGTGGTTTCAATTCGATTGGAGAACAAAAAAACTCATTTTGCAGGCTTTTGATATAAATTTTACTGAAGCCTCGGAATTTCCACCATTATAGCTGACTCGCAGTGCGACTCATCAAAATTAACGATTGCATATAGCAGGTTAGGCATTATACCTAATTCTATAGGTCTAAATCCACAATAACTGGAACGTGATCCGATGGTTTTTCGCCGCCTCGTGAGTCGCGAAGAACAGAAGCTCCGGCCAAAGCATTCTTCAACGGTGGTGTCACCCAGATATGGTCAAGGCGCCGTCCTCGATCGGAGGTATCCCAATCGCGCGCCCGGTAGCTCCACCAGCTAAACAGCCGCTCAGATTCAGGCACGAAATGGCGCACTGCATCGATCCAGTCGACAGATTCTTGCACATTGCCTAATTTTTCGACTTCGACGGGGGTATGCGAGACGACCTTGAGCAACTGTTTATGTGACCAAACGTCGGTTTCCAGCGGTGCAATGTTCAGGTCACCGACCATGATCATTTTCTTTTCCGCGGACCTGTTGGCGGGAAACCAATTAATCATCTCATCGAGAAAATCGAGTTTATGCCCAAATTTCTCATTTTTCTCCCGATCGGGAATGTCGCCGCCGGCGGGAACGTAAAAGTTATGCAGCTCGACCCCACCAGGTAGCGTCGCTGAAATATGTCTACAGTCGCCTCGGCCGCACCAATCTTCGGTATGCACGTTTTCAAGTGGCACGCGGGACAGAATCGCCACGCCGTTGTAGCTCTTCATGCCCTTGAACGCGACATGCTGATATCCCATTTCCTTAACGGCCTCGAGCGGAAAGAGGTCGTCCTGCACCTTGGTTTCTTGCAGGCAGATAATATCCGGCTCGCTGGTCTTGGCGAGTTGGGCGACGCGGTTGATGCGAAGTCGCACCGAATTGATGTTCCAAGTTGCAAGCCGCACAAACTGTCTCCCTGTTTCTAGATCAGCTTAATTTGTAAATCGTCGAGGCCATCGACATGGCCCTGAAGTACGTCACCACGCTCGATTGCAGCAACGCCGTCCGGCGTTCCGGTGAAGATCAAATCACCTGCTTTCAATTCTATCAACCCGGACAGATAATTAATCGTTTCAGGAACGTTCCAAATCATATCCGCAAGATCGCCCTTCTGTCGCATTTCCCCATTGACGGTCAGGCTAATCGTTCCGGATTCGATATGACCAGTCTCCGAAACGGGATGGATCGCTGTCATCGGGGCTGCGTTGTCAAAGCCCTTCGAGAGATCCCAGGGCCGCCCCATATCTTTTGCGACGCCTTGCATGTCACGGCGGGTCAGGTCGAGACCAACGCCATAGCCAAATATACAGCCATTCGCCGACTCGACGGGAATATTCCAGCCCCCAGACGCCAACGCGACAACCATCTCAATTTCCGGGTGTAAGTTTTTCGTCGCGACAGGATAAGGCACGTCACCGCCATTGGGCACGATCGAATCGGCCGGCTTGGCAAAAAAGAAGGGCGGCTCGCGATCCGGGTCATGTCCCATCTCACGGGCGTGGGCCGCGTAATTCCGGCCAACGCAATAGATCCGTCGAACGGGAAAACGCGACTCGGTGCCAATTACGGGCAAGGATGGATTGTCCCACATTTGTATCGCGTAGGCACTCATATTGGTCTCCTCTACAGATTATTCTGCGCCGCAGCAGAATCCGCTGCTCAGTATGCGGTCAAATTAGATGATGAGATCCCGAGAAACGTCAAATGCTCGTGATTCCGGAGGTAAGTCAGGCCGCGCGGAAGTCGCGGGGTGATTCGCTTCGCCTGCTGCAGTGAGCACGACACGCATCACCAAAGGCTTCGAACATGGCCGCCGATAAGGGCCATTTGAGCGGCTCCCGTCCTTCCGGGTGCCATTGTACCCCCAGCACAAATCCTTTGGCGCCGGGGAGGCTGACAGCTTCGACTACCCCATCATCACTAACCGCTTCGACAAACAGAGCATCCGCTGGCTTGTCGATGGCCTGGGCATGCAGCGAATTTACCATGACCTCCGATTTGCCGCCGGTCAGTTTGTCTAGGACACCGCCAGGCGAAATAAAGATGGGGTGCCGTACGTGGTGGCGTTCGCCCATCGGCAATGTCCGGTCCATTCGGTGTTCATTCTTGCCCGGAAGTTCATGCACAAGGGGATGTAAAGTACCACCCAATGCAACATTTAGCTCTTGAATGCCTAGGCAGACGGCGAATAGGGGCAAGCCGGCTTCAATCGCATGCTGGATGAGCGGTAATGTTGTCGCATCGCGCTTGGGATCGTGCAGCGTACCTTTGCGGCTTGGCGGTCCGCCATAATGACGCGGTTCGACGTTTGGCGCGCCGCCCGTCAAAAACAACCCGTCTAGCCGGTCTATAAGCGTCGGAAAATCGTGCTCTTCGCCAAGCGCGGGAATGAGGACAGGCGTGCAATTGGAACTGCCACTGACGGCCTCGGCATAATTGCCACCGACGCGATGCATCCCGCGCTCATCTTCTCGCGCATAACTAGTAGGAATTCCGATGAGGGGTAACGGTGTGTTCTTTTTCATGGAGGCTAGGAATTATCACGCGGCGGTGCTGTCGGCAAGGTTTGGCGCCAACCCGCCCTAATTTGAATTCGATGGGGCCGGTCCATCATATTCAAAAAGTGCATCACGAAGGGGAACATCGAAATTCGGGTTGATCAGTGTTGTATCGGTCAAGCTTCCTTGTGCATCGATGACCTGCCATTTGCGGAGCTGTAGCGGCGCGTCGGTAAAGATCAGCATGACTCGGCCAGCGTCCGGTTGGTCTTTTTGTTCCACTTCGACCCGAAAGACACTGTTACCGCGCCTGAAGGATGTGACTCTGATCTTTTCACCAAAGCGAATGTTGTTTTTCACGATGAAATAAGCGGGTGTCCTTTCGACCGGGACATAGGTCGCTTCGTCAAGTTCCTTGTCGACATAAACGAGCCATTTACCCTTGGTGATGATGAGATAAGGGTCCGGAGGGTCATATTCGAAGCGGAGTTGACCCGGACGCTGTAGATACATTGTGCCCTCGGAATGGCTGCCATCCGGGTTGGCTTGAACAAAGCGGGACTGCATTGTGCCAAGTTCATTAAGATAGGTTTCGATTCGTGCCAGATCCGCGCGCTGTGACGGATCGAACGGTGGCATATTTGCGGCTATTGCTGGGGCGCCGGCAACGAGAAAGACAAACACCGCCAAATAGCGGTGCAAGGCGTTAGTCCGCACTGCTGTGGTCGCCAACGAGAACTTCGCGTTTCCCGACATGGTTCGCTTGGCCGACGACGCCTTCTTTTTCCATCGTTTCGATAATGCGCGCGGCGCGATTGTAGCCGATCTGCAAATGCCGCTGAATGAAGCTTGTAGACGCTTTGCCTTCGCGCGCAACAAGTGCGACGGCTCGGTCGTAGAGCTCGTCGCCAGTTTTCTCCGGTTCGTCAAAGCCGCCACCGTCTCCAGTAAACTCTTCATCGGTTATTGCTTCTATATAGGCAGGCTCGCCCTGTGATTTAAGGAACCGGACGACAGATTCTACCTCCATGTCGTGCACGAAGGGGCCATGAACCCGCGTTACGCGGCCCCCACCGGCCATATACAGCATATCGCCTTGGCCAAGCAGCTGTTCGGCGCCCTGTTCGCCCAAAATCGTGCGGCTGTCGACTTTAGAGGTGACCTGGAAACTGATTCGGGTCGGGAAATTGGCCTTGATCGTGCCCGTGACGACATCGACCGAGGGTCGTTGCGTGGCCATGATCAGGTGAATGCCAGCGGCGCGCGCCATTTGCGCCAGCCGCTGGCTGGCGCCCTCGATATCCTTACCGGCAACCATCATCAGGTCGGCCATTTCATCGACCACGACGACAATTAAAGGAAGGGCAGACAAGTCTAGCGGTTGTTCTTCGATGATCGGCTTGCCAGTTTCAGGATCAAAGCCTGTCTGGACCTTGCGGGTCAAGATTTCGCCCGCTTTACGTGCTTCCGCGACCCTCTTGTTGTAGCCCTCGACGTTACGGACACCAAGTTTTGACATCGCGCGGTAGCGTGACTCCATTTCCTGCACCGTCCATTTCAACGCAACAACAGCCCGTTTCGGCTCAGTGACGACCGGTGCGATGAGGTGGGGAATATCGTCATAGATCGATAGCTCGAGCATCTTCGGGTCGATCATGATGAATTTGCAGTCATCGGGCGAATGCCGATACAGCAAGGATAGAATCATCGCATTGAGGGCAACCGATTTACCAGAGCCTGTCGTACCAGCGATGAGCAGATGAGGCATCCGAGCCAGATCGATAATGACCGGTAGCCCCCCGATATCCTTGCCGGCAACCAGTGGCAATTTGGCCCGCGAATCTTCAAAGGCGCTGGATGCGAGCATTTCGCGCAGATATACGGTTTCGCGTTTTGCGTTCGGCAGTTCGATGCCGATGACGCTGCGGCCGGGAACAGTGGCAATTCGAACGGAAATCGCGCTCATCGACCGTGCAATATCGTCTGCCAGGCCGATAACCCGGCTGGTTTTGGTGCCCGGTGCGGGCTCCAATTCGTATAGAGTTACGACAGGGCCTGGGCGAACCTTGAC
The DNA here is from genome assembly GCA_021774435.1 of Alphaproteobacteria bacterium. GTDB lineage: Bacteria > Pseudomonadota > Alphaproteobacteria > UBA8366. Next base: position 12,347 of record JAJFJB010000220.1, on the reverse strand, counting down.
GATTTCGCCACGGACCCCGAAATCTTCCAGGACGCCGATGAGCAAGCGCGCGTTTTGCTGAAGCGATTCCTCGTTCAACCCTGTCGCGCCGCTTTGATCTTCAGGAGTGTCGTCGAGCAGGTCGAGCGGTGGTAATTGGCTGTCGCCTCTGGGCCGGCTCAATTCAAGCGTGCGCTGGCGCTGCGCCGAGGCCTTTTTCCCCAGTGCAGGTGTGCTCTTTTTGGGCTGCACGAGGTCTGGTTTGACTGGTCTCGGATGCGCGGCTGGTTCCAAAACAGGTTCGATTCGTTCGGTTGGCGTCGCCAGCCGGCGGCCCGTCGCGCTGACGAACCCGCTCACCGTTTGCCGAACGCGATCAAAGTAACTCACCACGCCACGCGCGCGCGTTGCCAGCCTGAAAATCTGATGGGCCCCATTGCGCCATTCAGTGCCGCTGAAACCAACGACATAAAGCAGAATAATGACAGCCAATATCCCTGCTGTCGCACCAATCAGCCGAGGATCCGACAACGTGGAGAGCCCCTGTACCATTGCACTGATGCCATTGAGCGCCCAGGCGCCGGTGTAACCGCCTAGTCCGGCATTTAACGGCCATGCTTCCGGTGCCTGGATGGCGGCGAACGCAATCGCAGCGAAAAGCAAGCCGAATGGCAGAAGGCCGATGCGAAGCCAAGGCTGCCGAATCGCGTGTTCTTTCCATAAACGCCAGCCCCAGCCGGCTGCGATTGGTGCCAGCAAGGTACCGGAAATACCAAGAGATTGGAGGAAGAGATCACTGACATACGCGCCCGTAAAGCCCAGTAAGTTATGCGCGCTAGATCCCGTCGCTGTGTTCAGTGATGGGTCGGAGGGATGATAGCTGACCAAAGCCGCCATAAACGCTATAGCGATCGCGATCAGGGCCAAGCCGACTCCTTCGACCGCCTTATCGCGCAAGAACTGCTCGGCTCCTGCAGGCAGGAATGCTGCCTTTCTGCGTGTCGCCATTGTTATCTCCTTCCTCGCGTCATCCGCCGAGATAATCGGCTATTCGCGTTAGTCCTTCTTCGGCATCTTCCAACTCATGGACAAGTGCCACACGGATATAACGGGCTCCGGGGTTTTCGCCGCTCAGCGCGTCAGGGTATGAGAAGTAGGCGCCTGGTATGGTTTTTACGGCGTGCCGTTCCCACAGGTCGCGGGTAACAGTTTCGCCATCGCCGACATCAAGCCACAGAAAAAAGCCCGCCGGCGGTTTATAGAAGCCGGTTCGATTTCCGAGCATTCGCTCCGCCAGCTCAAACAGAGCCGCATAATGCGACCTTGTTTGCTCGGCATGTGCGTCGTCACCCCACAATGCGGCGCTCGCGGCCAAGAGCGGCAACGGAACGACAGCGCCACCCGTGCTTCGCAGCATGTAGAAATCATCGATGAGGTCGGGCTCACCGACGACGAAGCCACTGCGCATGCCGGCGCCACTGGATCGTTTCGACAGTGAATGAAATGCCATAACGTTTTTTAGCGATCCATCTATTGCTGCACAGATTTCAAGCGACCCGGCCGGCGGATCGCCGCGGTAGATATCCGTGTAGCATTCGTCGAAGGTGACGATGAAATCATGGCGCCGCGCCAAAGCGATCAGCCGAGCCAGGTAATCGCGGTCGGCGATGGTACCTTGCGGATTCGACGGATTGCAGAGATAGACGAGTGCCGTTCGGTTCAATAGGTCCTCACCGACACCTTCGAAATCAGGCAAAAAGTTGTTTTGTGCGGTTGCGGGCACGTAAACCGGCTCAGCGCCACTCATCACGGCAGCGCCCTTGTAAACATGATATGTCGGGTTGCTCATGAGAACGACCGGTTGCGCGCCGTCGATCCAGTCCTCGGGGCCGGGGACGACGAGCTGAGCGAGTTGATAGATGCCTTCCTTCGTCCCCGGGAGGGGCAATAGGTTCCGCGCGGGCTCCAACATTCCTGCGGGTAGATTAAAGCGTCGCATCAACCAGCCTGCGGCGGCGTCGCGGAACGCCGCAGTACCGCGCGCACTGGGGTAGCGATTCCAAAATTGCTGATTTTCTGCCAGGGTCTCGGCGACAAAGGCTGGCTGTGGCAATTGCGGTTCGCCGAGATGCATGAGTAACGGCTTCAGGCCCGCAGGCGGCACGGTGCCTTCCAAAAGGGTTGCGAGCTTTTGGAACGGATAGTCGTACAGATGGTTTATTCGGCTGTTTTTCATCATCACTGGAAAGGTCGTGCCAGCCCATGGAATCGCGGACTTACCTTATATTTTAAAACAAGAACGGTAGAAACTAAACGTAACCTGTTGATACTAGTTGTAGAAGCAAGGAAACTCAAGCGAGGATACTCAACATATGGGGTTTTTGACTTGGGGCGCCACAAGGCACATCCGCGGTGAACACGCAAAAAAAGGGGGACCAAATGGTCCCCCTTGGTGAAGTTGGTGGGCGGAATGATTATTGAACAACCTCGCCGTGAAGGTTGATATCCAATCCTTCGATCTCGGCTTCCTCGTCGACGCGTAATCCGACGATGAGGTCGACGACCTTGAGAATAATAGCGGTGGCGATTGCGGAATAAACGATCGTTGCCAAAATACCCACGAACTGGGTCCAGACTTGACCGGGGTTGCCTTCCAGCATGCCAGCCGTGCCGCCAATCGCCTCGATGGCGAAGACTCCGGTCAGCAGGGCGCCGACAATGCCGCCGATGCCATGGACCCCGAAAACGTCTAGCGAGTCGTCATAGCCGCATTTCCGTTTCAGCGTGGTCGCCCCCCAGAAACAGGCAACGCCTGCGATGATGCCGATCAACAAGGCGCCCATCGGATCGACAAAGCCCGCAGCAGGTGTGATCGCGACAAGGCCTCCGACAGCGCCGGACACAATGCCTAGAACGCTCGGTTTGCCGTGTACGATCCATTCGGCGAAGAGCCAGGCAAGCGCGGCTGCGGCTGTGCAGATTTGTGTCACTGCCATCGCCATTCCGGCGCCGTTGTTGGCGGCCAAAGCAGAGCCCGCATTGAAACCGAACCAACCGACCCACAGCAGGGATGCACCAATGAGGCTGAGCACGAGGTTGTGCGGCGCCATGTTCTCCACGCCGTAGCCCTTGCGCTTGCCGAGCATGATTGCCGCAACCAGCCCTGCGACACCGGCATTGATGTGCACGACCGTGCCGCCGGCGAAATCCAGAACGCCTTCTTCGGCAAGGAAGCCGCCGCCCCAGACCCAGTGGACCACTGGTGAGTAGACCAAAACGACCCAAATTCCGGAAAACAGCACCATGGCCGAAAATTTCATCCGGTCTGCGAACGCGCCTGTAATCAGCGCTGGAGTGATGATCGCAAAAGTCATCTGGAACGTCATGAAAACGGATTCAGGAATTGTTCCCGACATCGCGTCCACGGACATTCCCGATAGAAATATCTTATCCAATCCTCCGACAAATGCATTGGCACCGCCTCCATCAGTAAAGGCCAGCGAATAGCCGATAATCATCCAAAGAACGGTCGAAAGGCAGCAAATCGTGAAACTCTGCATGACCATCGTTAGAACATTCGATTTGCGAACCATGCCGCCATAGAATAGTGCAAGCCCAGGAATGGTCATCAACAAGACCAAAGCTGTCGCAGTGATCATCCAAGCCGTGTCGCCAGAGTCGAGCTTGTCCGCCGCCGCCAATGCCGGGCCTGTAGACAAAACTGGAATTATAGCCAGCCCGGCACCGATCAATTTAGTCTTAAAGCGCATCAATTTTCTCCTTCTCAATCCCTTTCGGCTACCCGGAGGAAGCCTGACAAGCGCGTTCTCACGAGGCGCGACGAGACAAAATTATTGATTTGAGCCCCGTAGCGTTTTGAAACAGCGCGTTTTTTCTGTTTTTGTATTCACATTCGTTCTTCGATAAATCGTTAGTGGTAATACTCGGCAGATTAAAACCGGTGCCTATTTTTTAGGCGTTTGCTAAAGCGCATCGGTATCCGTCTCACCAGTTCGAATGCGAACGGCCTTCTCGACATCGAATACGAAAATCTTGCCATCGCCAATTTTGCCGGTATTCGCGGCTGAAAGGATGGCTTCAACCGCCTGATCGCAGACCGACGTGTCACAAACGACTTCAACTCTTACTTTCGGCAGAAAATTGACCGTGTATTCCGCGCCGCGATAGATTTCTGTTTGCCCCTTTTGCCGTCCAAAGCCTTTGACCTCTGTCACGGTGAGACCTTCGATCCCAACGCCTGTCAGGGCCTCTCGTACCGCGTCGAGCTTAAAGGGCTTAATGATCGCCATGACCATTTTCATGTCCCGCTCCTTTCCAAAAATTTTTTACGCTCCGGCGCCTTGCGTGCCGGTTACGGGGGAACAATTCAAATTGCGTGCCGAAAATAGAATAATCAGCAACCTTTTGATAAATATAAATAAAAATAGATAACGTTAGAAATTTCAGCATTTGGACGTCCGGGGGTTGCCGAATAATTGAGCAGTTGAAAAAATACGATTAAAATTTAGCCAATAAAGAATATTTATGAAGGTGGACAGCGTTGCGAAGGTGAGAGATTGTTAGGTATGGCGGATCGAGAACAGACCGAGTTGCAGGTTGATGCCCTGGTCGCGGGTGGCGGTATGGCTGGCCTGACGATGGGGCTCGCATTGGCGAAAGGGGGACTCAGCGTTGCCGTCATAGAGCGGCAGCCGACATCGACATTGCGCGATGCGGCTTTCGACGGGCGTACCTCTGCCATCGCATACGGTTCGGCAAACGTGTTTGATGGCATTGGTGTTTGGCGACGGCTGATCGACCTTGCGCAGCCAATCCAAGATATCCGTGTTGCCGACGGAACCGTAGCAGATGGCCCTTCGTCCCTGTTTCTGCATTACGACCATCAGGAAGTGGGCGATCATCCGTTAGGCTACATTTTGGAGAACCGTGACATTCGCGATGCGCTTTTGGCTGCGGCAACGGATCATTCCGAGTTGCATTTGCTGGCGCCGGCTGCCGTCGACCATGCGGACCGCGAGAGCGGTGGCGCGGTCGTGTCTCTAACGGATGGGCGCCGGGTCTCAACGCGGCTTGTCATTGGCGCGGACGGGCGGAATTCACCCTTGCGTGATGCCGCCGGCATCCGGGTGACCCGCTTTGATTATCCGCAGACGGCCATCGTATGCACGGTTGCACATGCGCGGCCGCACAATGGTGTTGCGGTTGAACTTTTTCTGCCGGCCGGGCCGTTCGCGATGCTACCGATGACCGGACAGCGCAGCAATATCGTCTGGACGGAAACGTCTCGGTTGGCACAGGATATGATCGCGCTGGATGACGGGTCTTTCCATGATGAACTGCACCAACGATTTGGCGATTGGCTCGGCGAAATATGTATCGAAGGCCCCCGCTTCAGCTTTCCCTTGGGACTTATGCATGCTGAGCGCTACACGGACAGGCGACTTGCGTTGATCGGTGACGCGGCCCACGTCATTCACCCGATTGCCGGTCAAGGATTCAATCTTGGTTTGCGGGATGTTGCGGCTCTCGCTGAATCGGTAGTCGATGCGCATCGGCTTGGCCTCGACATCGGGGAAAGGCCCGTTCTGGCCCGTTATGAGCGATGGCGGCGGTTCGACAATGTTTTCATGGCTGCCGCAACGGACGGTTTGAACCGGCTTTTTTCGAACGATATCGGGCCGCTGCGACTGGCCCGGGATCTCGGCCTCGCCGCCGTTAACCGAGTGCCGCCGGTGAAGCGCTTATTCATGCGCCACGCCATGGGCGTGGTCGGGGACCTGCCCCGGCTGGTCAGGGGTGAGCCGATCTAACGGCCGTTCTCAGTTCTCTGGGCAAGAGGCGGAGTACGATGTTATTGTCTAGATCAAAGGGAAGATTACCTTGCCTCGCGATTAACACACTATTCGCATTGCCTGCATGTGTGTGATTGCATACAACGTTTGATCGTTCGGTAATTTTTTACGCAAACCCCATGACATTTTCTGAACAAAAGCGATCTTTCATTCTGGGAACGCTGTTCCTGATGGGCCTTTTGATATTGACCGGGTGTGCCACGGGCCCGAAATTCTTGGCGGCCCCCGAACCTGAAAGTGATAAGTCGCTTATCTATATCTACCGGCCCTGGTTACTTGTGGCCGGCGCCGGCTCTCCGACAATTCACATCAACGATGAATTTACAGTCGACCTGACAAATGGCGGCTATACACGCGTGACCGTTTCGCCGGGTGGTGCGTATCTTCGAATCAAACCGCCGCCAACGATCTTCCAGGTCGATTGGTCGGGCTCCGTATTCGTAGATACGAAGCCTGGGGAGACTTATTACGTTCGTTGGACGCCTCATGTCATCGAAACACAGCCGCTGCCAACGGGTGGCCTTTATGTTCGTACGAAAGGGGACCTGCGAACTGTCAGCGAATCCTTGGGGCGGGGTGAAATTCTGAAAACGAATTTTATCGACCTGGACCCCGTTAAATCCGAATAGAAGAGATCGTTCGTGTTTGGATCGCAGGCTGAGTTCCGTAAAAAGGCACTTAATACTATTGGAGTATTGCTGCTGGGAACAATTTTGTGCGGGTTTTCGGGGGAGGCAGTCTATCTGAATAGACCGCCCGAAGAAATATTCGGTCCCGATTTTGCGGTTCCTGAATGGCTGACGCAGGAACTGAAATCACAACAGTGCGCCGAGTCCGCATTGGCGCGAACAGAACTTAAAAAACGTGCGCTGCAGGGAGATCCGTTTGCTCAGGTTATGATGGGTCTCAATTTGTTAATTGATACGAAGGAAAATTCAGAAAAATTTTCTGAAGCAGCGAGTTGGTTTCACCGTGCGGCGCTGCAAGATTTTCCGGCAGGACAATTCCTCTTCGGCGAGATACTTGCTGAGGGATTCGCCGTGCCCAAAGACGAGAGGGGATCTGTGGCATGGACGCGCAAAGCGGCTGAGGCGGGCTTGCCGGCCGCTCAATTTGTATTGGGAGAACTATACTTTTGGGGATTACGCGGCGTTGACCAGGATATTTACAACGCTTCCGGCTGGACGCATCAGGCGGCAAAGCGCGGAGATATAGACGCCCAATTCTCACTTGGTCTTCGATATAGCGATGGTAAGGGCATGCCTTTAGATCATGTAAAAGCCGTTAAGTGGTATCGCGCGGCTGCCGAGACAGGGCATGTCGGTGCCCTGAACAACCTGGCAGTCAAATATCAATATGGAGATGGTGTTCCGAAAAATAATTCGGTCGCCGTCGACTATTATCGCCGTGCGGCGGAGGCTGGTTATCATAAGGCGCAGTTCAATTTGGCAGCTATGTACCTGGAAGGATTGGGAGTGGCGCAGGATTATGAGCAAGCGCGACGGTGGTATCATGCCGCGGCCGATCGAGGAAATTTTCCAGCCTATCTAGCGATTGGTAAACTGTATGAAGACGGTTTGGGTGTCGAAAAAGATACGAACGCTGCAATCGAATGGTATTTAACGGCAGCGGAAGAAGGTTACGCTCTAGCCTATATACGGATCGGCCGGCTGTATGAAAAAGGGCAGGGTGTCGCGAAGAGCGATATTGAGGCTTATAAGTGGTATCACATTGCCGCAGAGTTGAACGCCAACGATGGCAACATAAATCGAGACTTTATTGCAACGAGAATGAGCCCGAACGACGTTGAAAAAGCCCGTGCCCTTGCACAAGAGTGGATGGCGAAAAGAACGCTGCCGAAGGCGCACGCACAAAAAGAAAAGGCAAAATAATGCCGTTTCTCGTTGTTCCTTGTTTTTTGGCTGCGACTTGATCGATCAGTTTGTGACTCCGCTGTTCGACGCAATCTTACGTAGCACGTCGATATTTAGCTCGAGGATTTCCCCCATCCACAGCGCGTGGTCCGTATGATCGGCGACGGCGTCGCCGGTTTCCGGGTGGATAAAAATCGTCAACCCACGACGATTGAGGGCGAGCCAGGGAATGAGTTTGGCGAAGACAGTTGGTTCAAAGGCGACCTGATACATCCAACGCGGATGGGGGCCGACCGGCTTGTGATGCCAACGGCCGAGCGTCGTGTCGAACTTCGCGCCGATTTCCTCACGGACGGCACGGGCGGCTTCTTCGCTCGCGTCGTCAAAATAAATATGGGCGTGATATCCGGTAATCGTGCCGGCTTGCTCTTCTGACATATCGAATTCCGATTCCTTTGCCGTATCAAGGTTAGACGGACCCCTGATGTGATCAGGGGTCTCTCGACAGGCCGTTCGCCTCCAGCGCGGCGAGATAATTCAGCCAGGCCGCTTCCTTCTTTTGACCAAGCTCGTAAAGGTAGGCCCAGCTGTATATACCGGTGTCGTGCATGTCGTCGAAATTAATCCGAACCGCGTAATTGCCAACCGGTTCGACTTTCATGATGCCGACATGCCGCCGTCCGGCCACGATCTTCTTTTGGTCGGGGGCATGTCCCTGGACTTCCGCAGACGGGCTCTCGACGCGTAAAAGTTCGGCCGGAAAGCTGAATTGCGCCCCGTCGTCGAATTCTACTTCCAAGATCTTTTCGTCTTTCTTGTAGCGGATTTCCGTTGGCCAACTGGGTGCTGAGAATGCGTTGTAAGTCATACCGCGCCTTTCCCGCCTATGCGTCGCCGTCGAGCGGGCGGGCCTCTTCGACCAGCATGATCGGTATGCCGTCCCGGATCGGATAGGCAAGGTTCGCCTGCTTGCTGATTAACTCATTTGCCTCCGCGTCATAATTTAGCGGCCCCTTTGTGAGGGGACATACCAAAATTTCCAGGAGTTTCGGGTCAACGCCGGATTTTGCATCAGCCATGAAGTGTACCTGCTTGTCTGCCGTTATTGTCGGACACCATCGGTTTGGTCCAGTGCCGCCATTTCAACAATTGTCGTCAAAAGCTCGCTGCGCGTCATAAGGTCGGAAGCCTCAAGCAACGCTTGCTTCTCCGAAGGGTCAAAGGGGCACAACATCGCGATCGACGTGACGAGATATTCATCGTCTGCCTTTTCGATTGCTTCCCAATTCGCCTCAAGTTCTTTTGCGGCGAAATAACTTCTTACCGCTTTCTCCAAACGTCCACGGTCTATCTGTGTGTCCTGGACGGAGTGCAGGTCGTCACGAAAAGGCGCCCAATCGACGGCGCTGCGCCGGTAGCCTCGCGTCGTCGGAATTTTTTCGGTTGTCCTGAACCGGCATACCCCTTTGAGAGATAAAATGAACCGGTCGTCCTTGGTTTCTTCGAAATGCGTGATCCGGCCTGCACAGCCGATTTGATAGAGCGGCGGGTCGCCCTCGTTCTGTTCCGCATCGGCTTCAGAGGGCTGTATCATGCCGAACATACGATTACCCCCAAGTGCGTCGCTCACCATATTAAGGTAGCGCGGTTCGAAGATATTCAGCGGCAGCCGCCCCCGCGGCAGGAGCAGGACACCCGTTAGCGGAAAAATCGGCAGCGTTGCCGGAAGGTCGTCGAATTCCGGGTCAAAAGCGGTCATGAAAACAAGATGGTTGAAAGACGCCGCCGACTATCGGCGACCAGTTCGTCCGTTGCGCCGAGCGCATCGAATATTTCGATAAGCTGTTTGCGGGCCGCATCATCGTTCCAGGCGCGGTTCTTCTGCACGATCGTCAACAAATGATCGATCGCATCTTCGGTTCGATTCGAAGCGTAATAAGCGAGCGCGAGATCAAATCGTGCCTGGTGATCCGCCTCGTCCGCGGCGAGACGGCTTTCCAACTCGGCAATTTGACCAACGGATTCGCCGGCTTTATCGGCTAGTTCCAATGAAGCAGCGACGCTCTTGATTTCAGGATCTTCGCGTTTCTCCGCAGGCAGATCGTCGATTAGCTGGCGTACGGCATCGGCTTCTCCTGCCGCTAAGAGCGATCGCGCCAATCCGGCAACGGCCTGAAGATTTTCCGGCTCGTGGCGCAGAATTTCGCTGTAGATGCCGCCCGCGGTCTGCGCATCGCCTGCGGCTTCGGCTTCCGCCGCCTGCTCAAGAGCCTGGTCGATCGGCGAGGGACCGATAGATCCACCCGCTGCCGTGACAACGCGTTCGATAAAGCTTTTGATCTGGCTTTCCGGCTGCGCACCCACGAAGCCGTCCACCGGTTGACCGTTGGCGAACGCAAATACGGCGGGAATTGACTGTATACGCATTTGCGCCGCAATTTCCTTGTTCTGGTCGATGTCTATCTTGACCAGCTTGACCGCGCCGCCGGCACTTTTGACCGCTTTTTCGATAATGGGGCCAAGTTGTTTACAGGGACCGCACCACGGCGCCCAAAAATCGACAATAACCGGTGTTTCACGGCTCGCTTCGATTACGTCCGCCATGAAAGTCGCGGTCGTCGTGTCCTTAACCAGACCTTCCGGTGCGGTCGTTTCCCCGATTATTGGTTCCATTCTGGGCCTCTCGCTTGGCTTCTTGCCTGCAAATCAAATTGTTATGGTTGAAATCCGTCGCCATATATATAGCGAATCCGTTCTAACTTAATAAGGCGTCTGCGATTTCACAAAGCCAATCGGGTTTGTATTTTTTGCTCGAGTGACTTCATTGCGATCATAAATGGCGTTTTCCCTGCCGCTGACAAGGGCTAGCCGTTTCAGGAATTGGGCTCTTCCAGATTCTCTAAATCGATTATCAAGGGTGGATGCGCCAGCGTTTCCAAAAAGTGGCGCAGGTCCTTGGGCGCGATGGCTGTCGTCTGATCGTTCCGTAGCGGGTGCGCGTTAACAAGCTCATGGTCGAAGATGCCTTGATCCAGAACAACTGTAGCGCGGCCGTCCCGATCGTTGATGGCCCCAAAAGGCGTCACGGCGCCAGGGATGACACCAAGCACTTCCATCAAAAGGTCCGCGTTGCCGAATGACAGGTTGCCCTTGGCTCCCAAACGTTTCCTTAGCGCTTTCAAATCGATTTTCCGATCTTCGAGGGCCGTGACCAGCCAGAGATTTTTCTTTTTGTCGCGCAGGAACAGGTTTTTTATATGAGCACCGGGCAACACGCCGCGGAGTGCTTGCGATTCTTCTACCGTGAAGACCGGCTCATGATGGTGGGTTTTGTGTGCAAGACCAAGCGCATCGAGTTGCCGGAAGAGATTTGTTTCCTCTTCTGGAGCCGTTTCAGCGGTCTGATTGTTGTACTCCGTCGCCATAAGCGATGGCATACCCGCAGTGTCGGCGAGCCGCAAGTCCGTATTGGGCGAAATTCACGTCGGCAAGCGCTTGCAAAGCCGTCGGCATTGCGTATTATGCCGCCCCGCCGCTACAGTCGTTGCGGCAATGCGGGCGTAGCTCAGGGGTAGAGCGCAACCTTGCCAAGGTTGAAGTCGTGAGTTCGAATCTCATCGCCCGCTCCAATTTCCCCTAAAAGAATTATTTGAACGTTCTGGATTCGCCCTAATAAGCGACGTACGGTGTCGAACCGCCATCTATCGCGATGGCTTGTCCCGTGATTGCAGATGCGTAGCGCGAGGCAAGAAACAGGACCATGGGGGCGATATCGTCCGGCTCTACAATTCGGCCGATCGGGAATTGCGCGGCGAAAGAAGCTTCCGCTTCTTCGAGGCTGATGCCGCGCTGTTTGGCCCGGGCGGCGCGGCGTTCCGGATAGCGGTCCGATTTCGTAAAGGAGGGGTGGACGATGTTGACGGTGACACCGTCGGCGGCCACTTCATAGCTGAATTGCTTGGAAAAATTCGCTGCCGAAGCGTTGCCCAGACCGCTCGGGAGTGCATCGACGCCGACATTGCGGGTCGAGGCGCCGCCGATGATGATGACCCGCCCGCCATCGGATGCCCGCAGATGCGGCAGTGCCGCCCGGCAGCACCGCATCGAGGCAAGAGTCTTACCCATGACCCGTTCCATGGCTTGCTCGTCCGTGAGCGTTTCAAGTCGTCCGCCGATATTGGTGGAGGCATTATTGACCAAAACGTCGAGGCCGCCGAACGCGTCAGTTGCTGCGGCGACGGCTTGCGCGCATCCTTCTGCGGTGAACAGGTCGGCTGCGACGGCGTTCGCTTGTACGCCGGCGGCTTCAATTTCCGTTTTTGTTTTCGCCAGCGCCTCGGTGTCGCGGCCGCAAATCGCTACATTGGCGCCTTCGCCGGCAAAGGCGAGCGCAATCGCGCGCCCAATGCCCCGATTGCCGCCCGTAACAAGGACGGCCTTACCCGTAAGGTGCAGATCGATTGTTCTTACTCCCTAATGCGCAAGGTTTAGTAAAGTATAGACCTGCGGCAACCGCGCCGTCCTCCAGTTTTCTGAGGGGGGCTGGCGTTCGTGCCGGTTTTCGGTTTCAATATTCGCCAGAGTCGAACCTGTGCAAATTGGGGGAACGGACATGTCCGAA
>JAJFJB010000219.1 GCA_021774435.1 Alphaproteobacteria bacterium | reverse complement strand
AGGAGAGTTTTCTTAACTCTAACAACCAATAGAGATATCGACGGTCATCGCCACCAGGCCGCGCATGCGTAGATGACCACTCGCAAATTTCGCTCTCCCGGATTACCATAGGTCTCCCGGCTCTCATTCGAACACTGTATTGTGCTAACCGAGCCGCCCCTGCCGAATGAGGACAACTTGCCCTGGGCTTTCATTCCCTTCCTCATGCTACTGTCCATCTGGATTGCCCCTGCCGGCGATCTGCTGTGGAATTTTCAAACACTCCTTATCCCCGTCGCCGCATGGATCGGTTATCGATACGGCATTGATGGTGTAAAAGCGGTTTTTTACGCCAGCATTCCGCTGCTGCTGTTCCGCTATAATGGAGAAATTGCGGTTAGTATGCGGTTTCACTTCGGCACGTCGGGTGGAACGCTCTTAGCCGCGCTAGCCATGGCCTGGTTGGCCGCCGCGCCGGAAAATCCCGAGAAACTGGCATCCTATCTCCGCGAGAAGCCCGCGCGGCTTGCTTGGTTGCTTTTAATACCCCTCACCTATGTCGCCCCAGCCATCGGTGGATTTCAGATCAGGCTGGACAATTCGCTGTCGGTGAACGTGGCGTTCTTTATTCTTGGCCTGATACATGCTCCCCTTAAGCGGCCTCACCTCATATGCGCAATTGGCGGCATGGTCTGTATCGGAATCGTCGCCATCATCGCCGAAGTTCTCCTCCGCGAGGGGGGCGTTCTGAGCTTTGAACTCGGAAGACCAGCCTACCTGTTTTTCTCCCCGCAAGACGTTATTTCGGTCGTCTTGTTTTTGTTTGCCGGTGTTTGGACGCGGACCTTCCTAAAGACCGGCGAGATGCCGCGATCACGTTTTTTATGGAACACACCAATCCTGCTGATTGCCATAATGATATACAGCCAAATGCAGTTCGGACTCCTACCGGGGTTTTCCAAGAGCATTGGTGTCACCGGCGATGGTTATGTATCGATACTCTGTTGTCTTCTTGCCGGCTTATTCTTTCAAAAACGCGGCATCTTGATTGTACTGCCACCCCTATTGGTTTTAAGCCTGTTGTCACCGGCTTTCGACGAGTTCAGAAACCTCGGTGAGGCGCTCCTGCCCATGGACATGCGTTTTTACATCTGGACGCGCCCGCCGGACCGGGTTTTTTCCCTTATTCTAGAGCTATTTCTCTGGACCTGCGTTGGGGCGCAGCTTCGCGCCTGGAGCCATACAGCACAGTTGGAAGCGCCTCGCTCCTTTCTTTCTATGCGCGCCGAAACAAAGGACGGGTAAGACGCTATGTCGGTCGAAAAAATCGTCGAACATCTTCCCTTCCTGGATGGCTCGGGCCGACGGCGTTTCGTTGCCGGAGGGATCATCCTCATCGGCGTCGCCGCACAAAATCCCGACCTATTCAAGGCAATGCTCGGAATGGACGAGTTGGAGATCGGCGACATTTTAGGCAGTCCCGTTATCGCCGGCGGTGCTGTACTTTTAGTCTACGCAATCGGTAGTCTCGCCGAGATGCTGGGCGAGCTTTCCCTCGTCCGTGCCGCGTCCGGGATCTTTCTCGCGTTGCAATTTCCCGGCAAGGTCGTAACGCCAGATTCCATGCCGAGCCAGCATTGGTTCTACCGGATCTTGCTCTTCGTCCTTAAGGCTCTCTTGTTCATTACCGTCGTACCCTTCATGGCGTTGTACCTTGCGGCACTCGGTTTCGTTGGAATCACAAAATTTGTTATCGATATTCGCCAGCGGGTCTCTCAAGGCGCCTGGACCGTCTTCAGCAAGCTGCCGGAATCGGCTCAGCGCGGCCTTCATGAGCCTGTGGGCAACGAAACCGATTTCGCACAGAAATTCATCGTCGATCTTTTGCAGACAGAGCCGGACCGCAAATGGGCTAGGCGCCTTATCATTCGGGCCAAGGATGTTGCAGCCACGGTCACTGCCTTGCAGGTCGTTGTTCTGTACACGCTTGTTTCGCTAACATTCGAAGTGAGCGGCGGCGATATAAGCATCCGGGAGTCACCCCAATTTCAGACGGATGTGAAAGCCGTTACCGAAGCGGTAAAGAGTGTAAGAAATCAAAACAACGCCTTTACAGCCATATTCGACCTCAACGGAATTATGAGCGCGGTGAACCAAAGAAGAGAGCTTCGCTCGAGTCAGTTCCCCCAGTACAAACTTGGACGTCTCAACAGCCTGCAGCGGAAACTTGAAGCCGACAAAAAAAGCGTTCGGCGTCAACTCGCGGAACTGGACAAGCAAACACGGAAGATACCATTGGAGTTGACGCAACAATTGACGCGAAACCCGGTCGCACAAAACTTGCAGGCAACAACCAAGGCCGTGGCAGAACGCGCAAAAAAAATAAACGCCAAGAAACGTTCGCTGGAAGTGCGGCTGGCGCAGTTGAACCGTCAGACGGATTATAAGAAAACTCTTGCAGCTGTTTCGGAACCGAAACCCGCGGCAAAGATAGACGCACTGAATGCCGCAATGTCCGGGTACAGAGATTATTTCTTCACCGAACAGGAACGCAGATTCCTGACGAATCTGGTCTTAACAAGCGCCTGGCTGTTCTTCCTACCACTCTATCTCGGTTATTTCACCACACTGCGCAACGCCATAGCGGCCATTCTAGAGGCGATCGCGGCCGCCGGATACGAGGTGAGCGAACCGGAGGCCCCTGAGTAGACAAAACCGACTTTTTTGTGCTTTTCGCGTTATTTCGAAGTTCCCGGAATAGCGGTACGATAATTCAACATTTAGCGACAAAGAGTAGCGGCGATGAAACAAACCCTCATCCTGACGGGAGACATTAATTTGCAGGGCGTCAGCGACCCGGCGATACCCTTCGCCAAGATTTCCGATGTCACGCGTGAAGCGGACGTGCTGTTTGGTAATCTTGAATGCTGTTTCTATGAAAAGCCGGATCACGACCCGGCCGCGCGGGAAGGTTTCTTCGCACCACCAGCTGCCACAGAGGCGCTCGTGACCGCCGGCTTCGACGCGGTAGGCTGCGCGAACAACGTGACCTATGGCGAAAAGCCGATTCTCTCTTCCCTCGCAAGACTTGACGCTGTGGGCATCGCGCACACCGGCGCCGGCCGGAATTGGGATGAGGCACACAGACCCGCAATTGTAGAGAAGGCGGGGCAGACGTTTGGGTTTGTGCAGCGCACCTCGGCCTATTGGCCCAAGAACCATGAAGCCGCGGCCAATGCTGCTGGTGTCGCCGTATTGAAGGGACACACCGCCTATCGCCCCGTGCAGGACGAACTCGCGCCAAACCGGCCGGGAGTTCCCCCCGAAGTTCTGACTTGGGCGGACCCCGCCGCACTGCAGGCCTATTGCGAAGAGATCTCCGACTTGTCTGATCGTGTCGATTTTCTTGTCGCATCGCACCATTGGGGCTTCCGGCACGAGATTCTCGCCTATCAAACGGAAATTGCTCATGCCGCAATCGATGCCGGTGCAGATTTTATTCTGGGACATGGTCCGCACGAACCGCTCGGTGTCGAACTTTACAAGGGAAAACCGATCCTCTACGGCGCTTGCAACTTTTCGTTCAATATTGGCCATAACGCGGCCCACCCGCATTGGATCGGGATGTTCGCAACTGTCCTCTTCGAAGATCAAACGCCGTATGAAGTGTTTCTGCGCTTCGTCCGCCGCACTTCCGCAAATGAAACCATTCTACGTTTACCGGCGGAAGAACCGGAAACCGTGGCGGGAGTCGCGGAGCAATCCGCAGCGTTTGATACCAAACTCATTATCGAAGATGATCGCCTTGTTATATGGCGAAGCGATACACAAGCCCGAATTTGATCTAGTCTCCATGCAGCAGTCAGCTTGAGAGACAATCGTGTCAGCATACAAATCACCAGACAGGGGTTCGCGGCGGCGTCAGGGCGCGCTTGAGCTCGCAATCAAGTTGGGCATGATCGTCCTGCTTATTCTGCTGTGCTTTCAGATCGTCGCGCCGTTTCTGTTGCCTGTCATCTGGGGCGTCATCCTCGCGATAGCCTTATATTCCGGATTCAAGCACCTGGCCCGATGGATGTGGGGTCACGAAAAATCCGCTGCGGCCCTGATTACGATTGCGACATTGATTTTGCTCTTGGGCCCGGTAGGCGTTTTGGCCGCCAAGCTGGTCGAAAACCTGCAAGATCTGGCACTTCAACTGCAGTCAGGGGCGCTCGATCTTCCGACGCCCCCCGTGTCCGTTCTCGATTGGCCCTTCGTCGGCGAGAAACTTTATGAATTCTGGAACCTTGGAGCAACGGACCTGGAGTGGGCGTTATCCGAGCAGGCGACGCGGCTTCAGGATGTGGGCGGTTGGATGTTGGATCTCGCGACGGGACTGGGTGGCGGCTTCCTGCAGTTTCTCTTGGCCGTCCTCATTGCCGGGCTGTTGCTGCCAAACGCCGAGAACGCGCGCCGAGCGATCTTTGCCTTCGCTGACAAGGTGATGGACACGAATGGTGCCTATTTCGTCAATCTCGCCGGAGCGACAATCCGCAATGTGGCGATTGGCATTATGGGTATCGCCCTCTTTCAGGCGCTCCTGTCAGGCATGGCGTTTCTCGCGCTGGACGTCCCCGCGGCCGGCCTTCTGGCCTTTCTCGTTCTCCTGTTTTCTGCGGTTCAGGTCGGTCCGTTGATCGTCGTGGTTCCAGTGACGATCTACGTTTTCTGGTCCGCTGACTTGCTGGATGCGATTTTGTTCACGATTTACATCATTCCCGTCAGCTTCATGGATACACTACTGAAGCCGGTCCTCGTCTCGCGCGGTCTCGACACGCCCATGATTGTCATCTTTGTCGGCGTTATCGGCGGCACGCTTTCATTCGGTATCGTCGGGCTTTTCGTCGGACCGGTTGCATTGGGCATCGGCTACAAAATTATTCTCGAATGGACGCGCGGCGGAAACGAAAAAATCAACCCTCCCCACGACGTCGAAACATCAGACTAAAGAGTCGATGCGTTCCAACTGCGCATTTTTTTTGCACCCCGTGGATGTACCCACTATGTCAACGAATCTCCCTGTCCTTAAAAAGGGAGCGAAAGCATTTTCAATGCGCAGCATGCAGTTCGAGACGAGGCAGGAATACTCGTTTTTTTCAAGGCCCCGGCAGGGTGCCCGCCTCCTGCCCTCGCCCTTTTTCGAGTCGAAATTTAACATCGTGAAATTAAAACGATAAGTGGGAACGACATGAGCGAAGCGCCGACACAGGAATACCGCCCCGGAGTCTTTCACCGTATCAATCCCGTTCAGGATCCGGCCCCGCTGATTTTCGACATCCCCCGCAGCGGGCGGGATTACCCGCACGATTTCAGGTCACCGGCGGCCTTCAACGATGTGAAAAGTTCCATATCGATGTATGTCGAGGAGTTGTTCAGTCAGGCGCCGCAACACGGGGCAACCTGGCTCTATGCCTGTTTTCCGAATGCCTATATCGATGCCAACCGGCACGAGCGCGATATCGACCCCGCCTTGATTGAGGGCGCACTTGAAATGCCGTTCGAACCCACTGAAAAGTCTGAACTCGGTGTCGGGCTCATCCATGGCGTTTGTGACGGCAACAAGGCGCCGTTGCAACAGTTGCCGATCTCGACAACAGACCTCAGCCGCCGTCTTAACGAGTTTTATTGGCCCTATCATAACGAGCTGTCGGCAATCATCAAGGCGATGCGCCAGAATGCCGGAACTGTCTTTCATGTCAGCTGCCACAGCATGGCCTCTATCGCCCGTGCCGTTTCGAAAGATGCCGGGGCGCCACGCTCCGACTTCGATATCGGCGATCGCCATGGGGAAACCTGCGACCGTGATTTTGTTGATGCCGTTCATGGGTTCCTCAGCGGCCTCGGTTACGACGTTACTATCAACAAACACTTCGCTGGCGCAGAAAGCATCCGCAAGCACGGCGATCCCCGAAGCGGCACCCAAAGCCTACAAATCGAGAGCCGTCGCGGGCTTTATATGAACGAGGAGACTTTCGAGAAACGGCCAGAGTTTGAAACGATACGGAACCACTTGGGGCAGCTCTCATCGCATCTGGCAAGCTATGCAAGGCAACAGAAATCGTAAAGTATCGCTGAGGATTGCGGACGAGCGCAACAGACGGAATAGTAAGCGGGTTCATTTCGAAGGAGCATGTCGATGCGTATCGAACCTATCGCCGGAAGCTTTGCCCATGAGGTCAAGGACCTACCGCTTTGGGAGCCGGTAGACGTGCATGATGCAGTTGCAGTCCGTGAGGCATTCCGAGAATCCAGCGTTCTGGTGTTTCGTCGGCAATCCCTCTCGGAACCGGAGTTGCTCGATTTTGGCAAGATGATCGGCGAACCGTGCCTGTACGCCGAACGAACCTGGTTATCGACTGTCCCCGAGGTCATCATTCTTTCAAACCTCAGGTCACAGGATGGCGAGATGCTCGGTGGCCTGGCAAACAAGCCCCTGACCTGGCACACGGACCAGTCCTATTACGCCAAGCCGGTCACCGGCTGTTTTCTGTATGGTGTCGAACTGCCGGATCAAGGCGGACGTACGAGTTGGACCAGTCTCTACAAAGCCTATGAAACCTTGCCGCCGGAGCTCGCGAAAGCGGTTGACGGCGCAATCGGGACATTCAGCTTCGCCGCACGCATTGGCGAAGCGATCAAGCAAGGCGACAACCACGATCGTAAGAAACGCATCGCAGAGACCCCGGATGTTCAGCATCCGCTCGTCAATGTCGAGCCGGGAACGGGCCGAAAGGCGCTGTATATTGATCCGGATACGATTATCGGCATCGATGGTATGCCGAAAAACGAGTCCGACGATCTGCTTGATCGTTTGCGCGCACACACCATCAAGCCGGAACATGTCTATGATCACGAATGGGGACCGGGCGACCTAGTCCTTTGGGACAACGCGGTTGTGTTGCACAAACGCGATGGGTTTCCTGAGAAGTCGAACCGTCTGGTCAAACGAATGATTATAAATCTAGACCCAACTCGGCACATCATCCCGCCTGTCGCGCATTAAAGCAAAAATCGGCGCGGCCATCCGTTAATGCAGAAGCGTCCCGCCCCACCGGTCTTGAATGGCGTCCTCAACCGTCTTCGCCTTTAGGCCCGCCATCATCGTCCCTGTCGTATGTGTATCGTAGTCAGCCCCACCAATAAGATCCTCAACACTCTCCGGAGTTCTAACGACGAGGCCATTATCGCCCCATGGACCGTAAAAGACATCGCGCGTTGGACCGAACAACCCGACAGTGGGACGGCCCGTAGCCGCCGCCAGATGCATCATGGCGGAATCGTTCCCGACGAATAGGCGGCAGCGGCTCAGCGCCGCATAAGTGGACAACACATCAACGCCCATACCATCAATGACGTGAGACGAAGGCAGAGCCTCTGCAATCGAGCGCGCGGCTTCCCGTTCACTATCTGCGCCGACCAGCAAGAGCCGGCAATTCTCCAATGGCCCTCCCTTACCCAACAATCGTTGCGCGAGTTCCACGAAGTGTTGTGCGGGCCAAATTTTTCCTTGCCAAGTCGCGCCTGGCGCCATCGCAATCAGATCGTTACCCTTCCCTACGAGAGCGCATGCCCGATCTTCATGGTGCTCACCGATCCAGACTTTAGGATTGAGCGGAGGCAGCGAAAGTGTGTTGGAGATAAGCTCGACCCTATGAATCGAATTTTGCGTTTTCGGCAATGTATATTTGCTTTGAGCTCGCAGGAGATAAGGCAACAAAGTACGCCGTAAATCCACCAAAACCCTCCATTTTTTCGATGCCGTCGTACGCCAGAGATCGAGCCAATGCAGCGAGTGCCGACGTTTACGGAGCGTATGAATTCGCCTTAAGCCGGGCACGGCCTCGAAGACTTTTGCCGCTGGGGCACCGCAAGCAATCGTAACGGGGTCACCAGGAAATTCACTGATTAATTGGTTAAGTAAACCAGTCGACAGAATCGCATCCCCGATATGGGTCGATGTGATGAATAATATCGCCATGATTTTCGGTTATTCGACCCTGTGCGGTGTTCTGATACTCAAGGTAACACCATTTTGCCGCCGTGTCGGTTTCGAGGGCCCTACCTCTTAGCACCTTTATTTTGTCTCTCCGTTCCAAGCACATACTATAGCCGCCTGCGTTGCACCCAAGGAAAACTAATGGATGGCAGTTACGAGACCTCGCTTCTGGCGAAGGTGATTTGGTCGGCTGGGATCGTGCTTTGTCTCACGATCATTGCCGAGCGGGTCTCTACCCGCGTTGCCGGCATACTATCCGGCGCGCCATTGAGTGCGGTCATCGTTTATTTTTTCGTCGGACGAGATATCGGCACGGCCTATGTCGTGGACAGTGTCCCGCATGGTATCGCCGCCTTTACGGCGACCCTCGCCTTCGTCCTGGCCTACTACAAAAGTACCGACTGGTTTTCCCGCTACGCGCCCCTCGGCAGCGCGCTTGTCGCGGTTGCGGTGTTTCTCATCGTCGCCTTTGGGCTCGTCGCCATTCCCTTCACCTTAACCTCCGCCACTCTCACAACGGTCTGTGTGATCGGATTTTCAGTTTGGCTGTTTCGGAAAATCGAATTTACGCGCGTCGAAAAACCCGAGCGCTACAGCGCTAGACTAATTTTATTGCGGGGCGGCTTCGCAGCGGCATTGATTGTCGGCGTCATCGCCCTGGCGAAAATCCTGGGACCGCGTTGGACAGGGTTGCTGGTTGGCTTTCCTTCCACGCTGATGCCGACCTTGATCATCATTCATGCCACCTATGGCGCCACCGACACGCACGCGATGATGCGCAACTTCCCCGTGGGGATGGGTTCGATCGTTCTCTATATAATCGCCGTCGGCTTCACGTTCCCGCTCTGGGGTATCTATATCGGCACGGCAGCATCCCTTGCCGTTTCAATTCTCTATCTGACGATCATAATGGTTTGGATAAGAGCCAAGCCATTGCGCAGCGCAGCGAACACATAGGTCTAATTTGAGGCAATCAGCGCTTCCGTCATCGGCAGCAGTAGCACGAAAATTTACACGCCCATATTGCGGCTCCCTATGTTTCATAGGAACATGCCGGAAAAGACGACCTACCAGGGAGGGATAAAAATTGCCTAATAAAGCCTCGCGGGGACATACGACGTCATGAACTTTTTCGAGTTGAGCGAACCGACATCGTTGCAGGAGGCCATCAACCTCCTGGATGCCTCTGACACCGGTATAAGACCCATTGCCGGCGGCACTGCGGTTATGCTGATGATGAAGACGGGTGTTTTTCAGCCCGAACGTCTGATCAGTCTGCGCAACATCGAAGCGCGTTATTCGCAGATTTCCCTTGCGGATAACGGCGATTTGCGGATTGGCGCCATGACGCCATTGCGGCAGTTGGAACTGTCCGCCGACGTTGCCGGCGCAGCGCCCATGATAAGCCGCGCGCTACGCCGGCTGTCGAATGTCCGTGTCCGGAACGTCGCGACGGTCGGCGGCCATCTGGCGCATGGCGATCCGCATCTCGACCTACCGCCCGTCCTGATCGCACTGAATGCCCGGATCGTTATCGCCGGCCCGTCGGGAGAGCGGACCATCTATATCGAGGACCTCTTTAAAGGATATCTCGAAACTTCCCTCGCGCCGGACGAACTGATTGCCGAAATAATCGTTCCGGCAGCGGCAAATCAGTTAACCACCTATCTCAAGCACACAACGCGATCCGCCGAAGATTGGCCCGCGTTGGGAATCGCGGTTTCGCTCAAAATGAATAGCGACAAGGTTGGAACCGCGCGGATCGCCATCGGCGCCGCAATGGACACACCAAGACGGTTGCTGACAGTTGAGAACACCCTCGCGGGTAGATCGCTCGATGACGCCGCTTTAGAGCAAGTCGGCAACGCCGCCGCCCACGAAGCGGAAGTCCATACCGACGCGCGGGGATCCGCCGCCTACAAACGCGAATTGATCCGCGTCTTCACGGTCCGGGCCATTCGCCAGGCCGTAGCCGGGAGTGATGTCTAATGGCGGGCCCCACAACAACAACGACGGTCGGTCACTCCTTTCCCCGCATGGAGGGACGCGCGAAAGTGACCGGCAAGGCGGAGTACATCTACAATATGCGGCTGCCCTCCATGCTGCACGCCAAGGTCTGCCGCAGCCCTATTTCACATGGCCACATCCGCGCCATTGACATCACAGAGGCGGCCGCGATGTCAGGCGTACATCAGGTTATCACTGGTGAGGATATCAAAGCGGTCCTGCCGGAACCGTATTACGGTCCGGCCTTCCACGACCAACCGATCCTCGCCCTTGGCAAAGTACGCCATTTCGGCGAGCCGGTTGCGGTCGTCCTGGCCATGGACCCGCATGTTGCGGAAATAGCGGCGCAACGCATCGTCGTTGATTACGACGAATTACCGGGCGTCTATGACGAGATCGAAGCGCTGACGTCGGATGCCATCGTTCACGAAGAACTCAAACCGGCCGGCACATTCGCCGATCTGAAACATCTCTCGGGCAAGCGCGATACGAACGTTGCGCTCGATTATCATCTGAATCTCGGCGACGCCGACAAAGCCTTCGCCGAGGCAGATTATGTTTTTGAGGAAACCTTCCGCACCCAGCAGACCATGCATACGCCGTTCGAGCCGATGGTTGCTATCGCCGATGTGCGTAATGACCGGGCGGAGATCTTTTCTTCGACGCAGAGTCCTTCCTTCGTGCGCTTCGAGCTGGCAAGGCTTTTGGGCTGGCCAGAAAGCAACGTCCGCGTAAAGACAGCGCATCTCGGCGGCGGGTTCGGTGCAAAGGTCTATGTGAAGGTCGAGGCACTGGCGATGGCACTCTCGCTCATCGCCCATCGGCCGGTGCGGGTCGCACAGACCATGGAAGAACAATTCTATACCATCACCAAGCACCCCAACACCGTCCGGATCCAAAGCGCGGTCAACAAGGATGGGCGCCTCACCGGTCGCAAATGCGAGGTCTGGTGGAACGGTGGCGCCTACGCCGACATCGGGCCGCGCGTGACGCAAAAATCCGGCTTTACGGCAGCCGGGCCCTACGACATCGACAATGTCGATATTGATTCCTACGCGCTCTATACCAACCGCCCCCCGGCAGGTGCGCTGCGCGGCTTCGGCATCCCGCAGCTCGTCTGGGCCTATGAAAGTCACACCGACATGATCGCCCGTGAGCTTGGCATCGATCCCGTCGATTTTCGCAAGCAAAACATTCTGCGGAACGGCCGTCCCCAGGCTGTCGGGACGATTGTCGAAGACGGTGAATTTGAGGCCGTCCTCGACGGTGTCGCGCAGCGCATGAATTGGAACCGGCCGTTCGACAAAGGCAGCGGCACCTTACTGCGGGGCCGCGGCGTCGCTATTGGCTTCAAGGCCTCGATTTCACCAACCACCTCCAGTGCCATCGTCAGCGTCAATGCGGATGGCAGTTGCATCGTCTATTGCAGCACGGTCGACATGGGCCAGGGTTCGGATACCGCCATGGCGCAAATTGCGGCCGAAGTGTTGAACATTCCGCTGGATAAGATCCGTATCATCAATCCGGATACAGACGTGACCCCCTATGACATGTCGACCCTGGGTTCCCGCTCGATGTTCCATATGGGTCATGCAGTGCGACTGGCAGCAACCGATGCCAGCGACAAGCTCAAGGCCATGGCAGACGAGGTCGGTGTTCCAGAAGGTGCGAACACGCCGATCCCGGAACTTTTCATCAAGAAATTCGGGATGCGCGCCGGCGCGATCGTCGGCACGGCGAACTATCTGCCGGAATACTCACCGCCCAACTACGAGACCGGACAGTCGACCAACGCCACGCCGTTCTGGATGATCGGCGCCACGGGCGCGGAAGTCGAGGTCGACACCGAAACCGGGCAGTTCCGTATTCTGCGCCTCATCAATGTTTGCGACATCGGCAAGCCAATTAATCCCGTCGTGGTGGAAACGCAGATCTCCGGTGCCGCGGTGATGCAACTTGGTTTTACGCTCACCGAAAAGATGATCATCGAGAATGGGCAGCTCACCAACCCGTCCCTTGCCGATTACAAAATCCCGGGCCTGTTCGACATGCCGGACCGAATGGAAAACGCGTTCATCGAGGCCGAACAACACAACGGGCCGTTCGGGGCCAAAGGGGCCGGCGAGTCCGGCACTTTCGGGGTCTCGCCTGCCATCGCGAATGCCATCGACGACGCCGTAGGCGTCCGCATTAAAGAGATGCCAATTACCGCCGAAGCGGTCTTTCGCGAATTACGCGCGAAGCAAGGCAACCCGCTGGAGGACGAATAAGATGGCAGGCAATCGCAAAACAATCGACTTCACGCTCAATGGTCGACCAGTTTCCGCGGATATTGGCGTGCACCAAAATTTAACGGAAGTGCTTCAGGAAACTTTCGGTCTGTTCGGCGCGCGGGAAAGCTGCGGTCAAGGCCTTTGCGGCTGCTGTACGGTGCTGATTGATGGACAGGCCGTTACGAGTTGCCTGTCTCTCGCCGCCTTCGCAGATGGTTCGGAAATTCAGACCATCGAGGGTTTGAGCGACGGCGAAACCTTGAGCCCGGAACAGGAAGCCTTCATGGAAAGCGGCGCGCTGCAATGCGGCTATTGCACGCCCGGCTTCATTTTGATGACCAAGAAGCTCCTGGATGAGAACCCGTCCCCAAGCGAAGACGACATCATGCACTATCTAGCAGGCAATCTCTGCCGTTGCGGTGCATATCCGGAAATACTGAAGGCCGTCCGGCTCGCAGCGGAGAAGCGAAACGCTGGTTAGACCGTATCGTCAATAAAACCGGCGACTTCACTTAAATCAGCAAGCACCTTAACTGGAGGGAACCGCGGATCCAGCAAGATATCGCGATGCCGGTTCGACCAGACGCAGGGCATGCCGGCGGCCCCTGCGCCGAGCACGTCATTCGGGCTCCCCGCGACGTGCAGCACATCCGACTTTGCGACACCCAAGACTTTCGTTGGTAAGTCGTAAACAGCGGGATGCGGCTTGTATTTACCCGCCGTTTCAGAGGACAGGATATGATCGAACGTGGCTGTGAAATTTCGCGCGACAGCTTCGAGCATCTCCTGATCACCGTTTGACAGGATTGCGGTCTCACAGCCTTTCGATTTTACCGCGGCGACAGCAGCATCCGCCTCGGGCCAGGGCTTCAACGCATCCCAAGCCAGGATAAGCGACGCGCGGGTGTCGGCGGAAACTTCAATGCCGCCTTTTCCGGACACATAATCCAACGCCATCGCCGTCGCGTCCCGAAAGGATATGCGTTCTTTTTCCAGGGAATTGCTGATGGCTGCCCGCTCCATCTGCTTCGTCCGCCAGAGGCGAACAAAGGGACCCGCATCATCAATCGATAATCCGAGCCGATCCATGACGACCGGTACCAGACTGCCTTCGATATCCAACAAAGCCATATAGACATCGAAGGTCACGAGTTTGGGTCTCATCGCTTGGTCACTGATCAACTGTCCTTGTCGACCGCTTCGAGGAAGTCATCGATCAGGCCATCCTTCGCCTTGATGACGTGCTTCGGCTCGGGGAAGACGCCCTTCTGAACGTCATCGACGAATTCCTTGAAGCCCGCCACGCGCTCGGCCTGAATCGCCTGCTGCATCTTGTAGATATCCCGGTACTGCTTGGAATGCCGTGGATAGGGCGGCGGGTTGTTGCCTAAAATATCCTCAGCGAAGAGGAACTGGATATCGCCGCCGCTGCCCGCTCCGATTGATGCCGTCATCAAGGAGGTACGCTTGCTGATCTCAGCCAGCAGTTCTTCAGGGATGACTTCCACTTCCACGGCATAGGCCCCCGCGTCTTCAAGTTCCTTGATGGATTTATAAACCCACATCGCCTCATCGAGCGTTTTTCCCACCGCGCGCAAGCCGCCGGTCCAGGTGCTGCGCCGCGGCACCAGACCCGCATGCCCTTGCACAGGGATGCCCGCTTCCGCCGCCGCCTCAATGAAACGCGGGCTCCACTGGCACATGATCGCATCGGCACCAACCGCCATCGCATCGAAGCCCAAACGCACGGCTTCGTCGGCGGTCGCGGCCGCCAGAAGCGGTACTGAAAAAGCCATGAAGGTGTTTGGGGCCGCGGCCCGGATCGCCGCCGCCGGTTCCGGATTCTTCGGATCGAAGCGGACCTTCATCGTGTCGATGCCCGCTTCCTCCGCCGCGGCCGCTTCGTCGGTCGAAAAGGGCAACGTTTCGACCAGGACACGCTTGCCTTTCTGGTCGCGCAAATCCTTCACCGTGTAGTTGCGCGTGCCATAGGCGCCGCCCAGGGTCATGATCCGCGTCAAACCGCGCTTAGCTGCATCTCTCGGCGGAATACCGCCGTCTCCTGTCGCGTGACTTGCCATGGATCGTCCCCCTGTTCGTTGTTGGTTGCGGCAATATTACGGGACGTCCCGTTGCCGCTCAACAAAACCAATGACCGAACGCTACTAACGAACGACGTGGCGGCTCGTTAGCTGGAACAACGCGACCCCCGTCCCGATCAGCAGCAAGGCATATCCAAATCCATCCGGCAGCACTTCGCCAAGGAACAGAACGGCGATGGGAATTCCAATCGCGGCCGCAACGGACCCGATCTGACTCAGATAAACCGGTCCCGCCACATGCTGAAGCTGAAAGAACGCGATATATTGCAAGGCAAACACCACAATATTGATTCCGGTCAGGAGCATGACCTCCCGGTTTTCCCACAAGCCCGGAATACCGCGTCCGCCGTCGATCCATACCGCAAAGAATGCGACAAGAAAGGCAGCAAAAATTAGCATCAAGGCTGCTAGCAACATCGGTGGTGCACCGGGCGGCCAGAACCGGGTGCGGTACAGATTGCCGCCCGAGACGATAATCGGTGACAGCGATGCCAAAATCACCCAGCCCACCGCACCGCTCTCGGCAGAGATCGCATCGACTTTCGAGAAAACGAGAAAAAGCCCGCCGCACAAGGCGACCGCGACACCGAGCGCCCGTAACGGCGCGAACCGCTCCATACGAAACAACAGAGCCATCAGGTAGGTCAACAGCAAAGGAAAGGCGAAGGCAACCGAGACAAACCCCGCCCCCACATGCACGATCGACAAATACACCATGGCATTGGGCACAGCGCGGAACGCACCAGCACCAAGGCTGTATATCAACAACTGCTGCCAGTTTCCTTTAGCCTGTCTGGAGGCCATCGCTGCCGCCAGCAGCAGAAGGCCAGATCCGGCCATGACCGTGGCAAGGAACCACAACATCGCCGCACCCTCGGTCGCGGCCCGCTGGGACACGATCACGGTAACTGCAAGCAATCCGCCCGTGATCAGCAGGAGCACCGGCGGAACCCAAGCGGCCCGGGTACTTTGCGCGTTATTGGGATTGGTCATGGGGACGGCAATCTTGTTTCCGTCATAGTCTCTGCGAAACGCAATGTCTTCGGCGAAGGCCTACGCCACAGGGCTTAGCAGCGGCTGCCCCGTTAAACCCGCGATCAGATTATCGATGGTGCGTTGGATCATCCCAGTGCGCGTCTTGCGTGTCGCACTGCCCAGGTGCGGCGCGATGACCACGTTGTCCATACTCAGCAACGGATGATCGCGCGGTAGTGGTTCCGGTTCGGTGACGTCGAGCGCCGCGGCCCAAATGCCGCGATTCCGCAGCACCTCGGTCAAGGCGTCATGGTCAAGCACGCCGCCCCGCGCCACGTTGATCAAAATCGCCGTCGGCTTCATCATCGCAAGCTCCTTGCTGCCGATCATGTGGCGCGTATCGGGCTTCATGGGCATGTTGAGCGCGACGAAATCGGATTGCTCCAGCAGATCGTTCAACGTCGCGTAAATGGCGCCAAGTTCGGATGCGATTTCAGGAATCTCGGTCCGGTTGTGATAGAGCAGGTTCATGTCGAAGCCTTTGGCACGGCGGGCTACCTGTTGGCCCACGCGCCCCATGCCGATGATGCCCAAGGTCGCGCCGTAGACTTGCTGACCATGCAGGATATTCGCATCATAGTGGGAAAAGTCGGGTCCACGGGCGAAATGATCACCCCGGACAATGTTACGTGCCGCCGCCAACAGCAATGCAATGGTCATATCGGCTGTAGCCCCATCGACGAAACCGGGCGTATTGCCGACAGGGATCCCGCGCGCCTTTGCATCCTCCAGATTAATGTGATCAATCCCGACACCTTGATTACTGATAATGCGCAAATTGGGCATGGTATCCATTATGGCGCCATCGATGATCGGGTGCCCATAGACGAAAAAGCCATCAGCGGATTCGAGTAGCGCAGCGTCATTGGGACCATCCTCGTGCCACCGGTGGATCTGGCAGTCGACGGCTTCAACCATCTCCATGATCCAGGGGGCGAGTTCGGCGTTGGTCATAATTTGATACGGCATGGACGTCTCCAAAAATCACAAATTTCATGTAACCGCTGACAGTGCAAACAAATCAGGGACAGTCATTCGGCGCTTGATCGAGTTCAGGGGGATTTGAAAACTTAGAAGTTTGGCGAACTCGCTTGGCTAATCCCGCGGCAGCTCATGCTTCAACACTTTGCCTGTCGCGTTATGCGGCAGTTCGTCAATCATGCGCACTTCCTTCGGCACCTTGTAGCGCGCCAGTTGCGACAGGCAATGGTCGACCACCGCCTGTTCATCCAGGTTCGAGCCTTCCTTCATCACGACATAAGCGCGGCCCACCTCCCCCCATTTCTCGTGCGGGATACCGACGACGGCGTTTTCCAAAACGCCATCGAGTTGGAAGATGACATTCTCCACCTCGACCGGATAGACGTTTTCTCCGCCGGAAATGAACATGTCCTTCCAGCGGTCGACGATATAGTAGTAACCGTCTTCGTCCTGGCGCGCGGCATCGCCGGTATGAAAGAAACCGTCTTCGGTGAAGATATCCTTATTCGATTCCGCCCGATTCCAATAGCCGGGCGTTACGTTCGGTCCGCGAATGAGCAACTCCCCGGTTTGGCCCTGCGGCGTCTCGCTGCCGTCCTCTTCGACGATCCTGAGGTCGGTGAACATCGGCGGCAGGCCGGACGAGCCGATTTTCTCCAACGCCTTGTCGTCGGTAAGCCAGAGCCCGAGTGGTCCTGTTTCGGTCATGCCCCAAGCCTGCTGCAGCCGGACGCCCTTCTCCGCGAACCGCTCAATCAGGGCCAAAGGTGCCGCCGCACCACCAACACTGAGGCTGACAAGATTGGAAAAATCGGCCTCATCGAAGCCCGGCACTTCCGCCAACATCAGGAAGTTCGTCGGGACACCCAGGACATGCGTAATGAAGAGATCCTTATCCGTGACCAAAGAGAGAAATTCTGCCGGATCGAATACACGCATGATCACGTTGCAGCCGCCGGTTTGAAAAATCGGATTACCGAACACGTTGAGCCCCGCGGTATGGAACATCGGCAGGAAGACCAAATTCTTTGACCGCTGGGTCAGCTCCGCGTCCATGATGCTGTGAATGCCATTAAACAGACACATCTCATAGGTGATCATCGCGCCCTTCGGCCGGCCCGTCGTCCCGGAGGTGTACATAATGACCCAGGTATCATCGAGCTGGTTGACACGCGGCGCCAATCCACCTGTCGCCGCCGCAATGCCGGCTTCGTATGCGCTGTCGCCACCATTGGCGATATCGATCAAATTCGGAATATTGGTCAACCTGGCCACATCGGCTGCCTCGGCGGCGAATTCGAGGCCATGAACCAAGACCTTCGGCGTCGCATCGTTGCAGATGAACTCCAGCTCCGGTACCGCGAGCCGCCAGTTCAACGGCAGGAAGATCGCACCGAGGCGCTGACACGCGAACTCTATTTCGAAGACGTCGGAATCATTGTGACTCAAGGCGGCGACGCGATCCCCTTCTCTGACATCTAGGGTTCGCAAGTAAAGCGCAAGTTTCGTGATTCGATCGTCAAACTCGGCGTAGGTAAAGCGCCGGTTCGAAGCAAGGTCGTATACCGCCTCGCGTTTCGGCGAAACACGGGCATGGTGGGCTATCCAATCGGCGGCGGTGGTGGTCGACATGTGCTCTCCCTAAACTTAACGACCGCTTTAGTGCGGTTTGGTAATATTTTAACCTCTTAAGCCAGCCGAACGCATCAATAAGAACGTCTATCGGGGTTCGCGCAAGTTCGCCGACAGTGCCGCCAAAAACCCTTGGGGAAATGGCCGTGCATTGCGATCGCGCGCTGCTTTTACTTTTACCCAAGTATCGGCATATCGCCCTTCTCTGAATAAGGCCATTGCCCAGCGGCGATATATATTGGGGTGCGCTGGGTTCGCTTTAACACTGTCTTCAAACAATCCATTGGCGCGCGAGAAATCTTGTGCCGCAGTGCGCAATCCCTCCTTGGTATGAAACGCACCGCGCACCGAATAAGCCGTTGCCGAATCGACGGTCAGGGCAACTTTATGTTTCGGGTTATCAAGTCGCGCCAATGCCCGTTCAAAATTCTTTATTGCAATGTCCAATTGTTCCTGGGCCAGCATGGCGCGCCCAAAACCCCAATACGGCTGATAATTTTCCGGGTCCAAGAGCCAAGCCTGATTATATCGGCGCATGGCGAAATCAATATTACGCTCTTGCATAAAACTCTCGCCCACGAGCCACCACTCTTCGCTCGCTTGGCGTCGCGTGGAATTGCCCCTGTGCTTGCGCATCGCGGCCATCGCGTCGGCAATGAATGCTTGGTCCGCCTGTTTGTGCGCCGCCGGCCTTTCAAGCGCCGGTTGGCCGTACATCGGCACGTTATCAATGCGGACGGCATCTCGGGTTGTCTGACAAGCAACCACGACCAGCCCGGCGAAAATCGACAGGACAATTTTTGCTTTAGTCATTTCGGACACTCTCCCTCTGGCAACCTTACTATGATGGTTCAAACGAAGAGGCAATCGCGATCCTTCGGAAGATGGGTTTCGATAGAATGACGGGGGCACAAAATGGAATTCGGCATTTGCATGTTCGCAACGGACTATTCGATGCAGGCGGCGGACCTCGCGGTCGCTGTCGAGGAGCGCGGTCTCGATGCGCTGTTCATACCCGACCACACGCATATCCCGGCGAGCCGCCACTCCGAGTTCCGTATCGGCGGCGACCTGCCGCCCGATTATTCGCATAATGTCGACATGTTCCTGGCGCTCACCGCTGCGGCAGCGGTGACCAAACGCATTCGACTCGGCGCCGGTGTCTGTCTAGTGGCCGAACGCGATCCGATCATCACGGCAAAAGAAGTCGCGAGTCTGGACCATATCTCCGGTGGGCGGATCGATTTCGGCATCGGTGGCGGCTGGAACCAGGAAGAGATGAGCAATCACGGCATGCCCTGGAACCGGCGCTGGAAGATCGTGCGCGAACGCATCGAGGCGATGCAGGCGATCTGGACACAGGATGCCGCCAGCTATGACGGCGAGTTCGTCCAATTCGACGAGATCTGGTCCTGGCCCAAGCCTGTGCAGAAGCCCTACCCGCCGATCTTCGTGGGCGGCGATGCGCCCGGCACCTTCAAAAGGGTTCTCCGCTATGGTGATGGCTGGATCCCGATGCTGGCGGAACAAAACAACACGTTCGACCTGAAGACCGAGCGGATGGCGGAACTCGCCGGCCTGGCAAAAGAAGCCGGACACGCTCCCTACCCAATCACAACCTTTGGCACGCGGCGCGATCCCAACGCGATCGACGCACTGGCAGGAGCCGGTGTGACGCGCTGTATATTCGGTCTGAAAGCGGCACCGGCGGAAGATGTCCTGCCCCGCCTAGACAAAATTGCGCGGTTCGTAAGGTCTCTCTAGGAATAAATTTAGAGGCCTCGCCAATCCGGAGGATATTTTGCGGATTGTACGTATTTTCCCCAAATTGAAGGGGACTGGTCGCTGGGTTACGGTCGGGCCGCTCAATTGCACCTAAAACGCCGCACTCAAATTTCGGCGGTCTCGTTTTCAAATCGGAGAAACGCCATGGACATTGTAAGGCTCATATTCGCTATTCTTCTGCCCCCCGTGGGCGTTTTTCTGCAGGTGGGTATCGGTTTACACTTCTGGCTCAATATTCTGCTGACGATCTGCGGCTATATTCCTGGTATCGTCCATGCGGTATGGATCATCGCCAAGAAATAATCGACCGGCGTAAAGCAGACCTCCATCATCTGGAACAGGTCGCGGACTGGCTCGACAGCCGGTTCACGATCCCCGGCACCAATCTGCGGTTCGGCCTCGATTTCATTCTCGGAATCCTGCCGGGTGTCGGCGATGGCGTCGCGGCACTTCCTGCGCTTTATCTCGTCCTGCGCGCGCAACGATTGGGGGCGCCTACCCGGATATTGGGCCGGATGTTCTTTAACGTATTGATTGACATGGCGCTCGGCGCGGTTCCACTGCTGGGCGACTTATTCGATTTCGGGTTCAAGGCAAACCGGCGCAACATCGCTTTACTCAAGCGATATCTTCAAAAATAGACCGAACGGGTGTTCATCCGGCTTTTTGACGCACCGCCAAACGCGCCAAGACGCCATCGAGTCGAACGCCTTCCTCATAGGGGGTGATACTGGCGGATGGCTGCACATTTCCCGCAAGCCGGCCATCAGATTGTGGCTTACCGACACGCATCTCTATAGGAATGACGCCCGCCCAGGCCGGAACTTCGTAATCTTCCTCACGCATCTCGATGACACCATCGGTTTTCACTTTAACGGACGCTTCCTCGATGAGCATCTCGACGACCGTGATTTCATCGAGTTCCTGGTCCAGTGCCGGTCGAATTTCCTCCGTTCGACCCGGATACATTCGTTCGATGAAAACGTTCATGGCGCGGCGTTTCGCATCGCGCCCAGTTATCGCTTCGGGATGACCGAAGGCCATAACCGAGCGATATTGCACGGACGTCCCCTTACCCGAGCGTCCAGCGATAAGACCATCCAGATGACCGACCGTGACGCAAGCGCGCGCCCGCTCTCCCGTAACCTTGTTGATCATGTTGTTCTGTCTCGATCCATGCCAATACAAGGTGTCATTGACGCGCCAGAATGCAGTCGGCGTTACGAAAGGCTCGCCGTCGATTACGTAGCCAACATGGCACAATAGTGACGCATCCAGAACGGCGTATACAGCCGCCTTATCGTAGCGCACACGATCAGGACGACGACGCGCGTTCGTCCGCTTGGACGGTGTAAATTCTCGATCCATGATAGGTCCGCTCGAATGGGTCCGTTGTTGATATGCTTTATTAGATGATTGCAAAATGCGATCGTAAAAAAATTGCTGGTTTCGCCTCGCCTGTTTCGTCCCCTAAAAAAGTTTGGTTCTATTTTTACATTCCAATCAGCAACTTAAGTCTTTGATGTTTTTTTAGATTTTATTTCCAAGGATCGGGTGCTGGCACTCGTCTAAACGTTACAATGCCGGACGAGAAAGGCTCTATGACAGCACCGGTCGCAGATCGCGCAACAATAGAACGGGCACAGAATGGCGATAAGGCCGCTTTTGAGCAGCTTTTGCGCGCGCATTACGATGTCATGTACCGGATCGCGTTCAAATGGTGCGGCAATCAATCGGACGCCGAAGACATTACGCAGAACGCCTGTATCAAACTCGCGCGGTCGATTGACAGTTTTCGCTTCCAATCGGCCTTTCTCACCTGGCTTTACGCGCTGGTTATCAATACGGCGAAGGACTGGATTAAATCTCACGCCCGGCACCCCTCAAAGGAGCTGCCGGACAATCATCGCGCCGAACAGCCGACGGCGGAAAACGCCGTCTACGCCAGCCAGACCATGGCCTATATCCGCGACTTCCCGGATAAAGAGAAGGAAGCGCTGTTTCTGGTTTTTGGCGAAGGGCTGACGCACGGTGCGGCGGCGGCCGTCATGGATTGTAAGGAAAGCACGGTCTCCTGGTATATTCACGAGGCCCGTAAAAAGCTGCAATCATTTAGAAAAATGGAGTGCCGTCATGGATGAACGGCAACTGAAGGAACTGTTGGCGGACACGGATGCGGCCCCGCCGCGCGACACGGCGCGGGAGCGGTCTATTTCGCATGCCATGGACGCTTATGAAACGGTGCAGCAAGAAAAACAAAAAAAGTTCCAAGGATCGGGGCTGCTCGGTCGTCTGAAGGATCGACTCATCGATTTCAAAAGGAGACGATCCATGACGCAACGCACCCTCCCCCAGAAATACGGCTTCGCTGGCATGGCCACTGCGACAGCCGTTCTGCTCGCCATGGTAACCTACAACACATTCGACCCTTATCTCGGCGCCGAGAAAACACTCCCGGAGCCTGCGGTTGAAACTCCAAAGGCAGAGACAAAGAAAGAACCAGCCGCTACAGCACAGGCGCCGGCCATCGTATTTCGCGGGTCTCCGCGCCAGTCCGGGACAGAGAATGAATCCCGCCCGAGCGGCCTCAAGGATATGAGAGGTGCCGGGGATAGTGCATCTGCGGAGTCGGCTCCGGTGCTTCAAGCGGCACCACCCAACACAAAGCCCTCCGCCGACCGGTTACGCGCCACGAAACCCGCACCCGCACTTGCCGAAAAGGCATTTCGAGGAAGCAGGTTAAAACGCGAACAGCATGGTAGTGCCAAGGCAAGACAGGGGTTCGCGGATGTCGTGCCGAAACAGTATGAAGCCTTCGGACGCGACAGGTTCGAAGACGCTGATCAGAACCCGATCAATCTCGTTGCGGACGATCCTATATCGACCTTCTCGATTGATGTGGACACAGCCTCCTATGCCTTCGTGCGCCGCATGCTCAATCGAGGCGTGCTGCCGCGGAAAAATGCCGTGCGGATCGAAGAGTTGATCAACTACTTCCCCTACGCCTACCCCAATCCGGGCACGCGTGAGCGGCCCTTCCAATCGACCGTGACCGTCACACCGAGTCCCTGGAAAAAGGGCAACAAGCTGATCCATATCGGCATTAAGGGCTACGACTTTCAACCCGCCGAGAAACCGCGCAGCAATCTGGTCTTCCTACTGGACGTCTCGGGTTCCATGAACGCCAGCGACAAGCTTCCGCTGCTGGTGAATTCGATGAAGCTGCTGCTGGGTACGCTCCATGCCGATGACACGGTCGCTATCGTCGTCTATGCCGGTGCGGCCGGTACCGTGCTGGAACCGACCAAGGTGTCGGAGAAGCATAAGATCCTCGCCGCCCTCGACCAGCTTCGTGCGGGCGGCTCGACGGCCGGTGCGGCGGGTGTCCGTCAGGCCTATGCCCTGGCCGAGCGGCAGCTCAATGACAAGGCGGTCAACCGGGTCATCCTGGCAACCGACGGCGATTTCAATGTCGGCATCACCAACCGCGAGGAACTCAAGGGCTTCATCGAACGTAAGCGGAAAACCGGGATCTTCCTGTCCGTGCTCGGCTTCGGTCAGGGGAACCTGAACGATCACCTGATGCAGACCTTGGCACAGAACGGCAATGGTGTGGCAGCGCATATCGATACGCTGAACGAAGCCCGCAAGGTACTGGTCGAGGAATCCATCTCAACCCTCTTCCCCATCGCCAAGGATGTGAAAATCCAAGTCGAGTTCAATCCGAAGACCGTCGCCGAATACCGTCTAATCGGCTACGAAACCCGTGCCCTGAAACGCGAGGATTTCCGTAACGACAAAGTGGACGCAGGCGATATCGGTGCAGGGCACACGGTCACGGCGATCTACGAAATCACGCCAACGGGTAGCGAAGGCGGATTGCTGAGCGACAGCCGCTACCAGCGCGACGAGCGTGCCACGGAGACCGTATCATCCCGCAACGATGAGTATGCTTTCCTGAAGATCCGCTACAAGCTGCCGAAAGAAGACAGCTCGAAACTGATCACGACACCAATCACCAGGGCCCAGGACGGCACCGGATCGAGCGAAGTCAAGTGGGCAACCGCTGTCGCCGGGTTCGGCCAGATCCTCAAGGGCGGAAAGTATACCGGCAGCTTCTCCTATGACGATGTTATCGCACTCGCTAGGTCCGCCAAAGGCGACGACGAGTTCGGCTATCGTGCCGAGTTCCTGAACCTCGTCCGTCTGGCCAAGTCGGCCTCGGCGATGCCGCGGAATTAGGCTCGGTCCAGGGCGCATCCACCAGCTGCGCCCTGACGCATTTCCACGGAAAGCCCAAATTCTTGCGGCATTTCCGCCACAATTCAAAACCCATGATTGCAAATCCGCCGTTACAGACCGCGTTCATCACGGTCCCGGCGGATTTGGCGTGCGGTGCAGAAGGCGGCGCATGACCTGTTTTAATCTTCTATGGGGGCAAATCAGAATGGTTAGAGGGAAAGTAGCCGGCGCGGCATTGGCGGGGATCATCCTCACAGGCTGCGCGGTCGAAACAGAGGTATCGAATTACCAATCAGGCTCAGTCACGACGACACATAGCGCAGCGGCTACTTCGTCTACCGCTTCGGGTTCATCGTTACAGATGTACGGCAAACCTGCGCAGATCGCACCGCAAGGACGGGACCGCTTCCCGGTCGCGGCGTCGGGCTCGGTGAAGCGCGTCACGGAAGAACCGGTTTCCACCTTCTCGGTCGATGTCGATACGGCGTCCTACAGTTTTGTCCGTCGTATGCTGGAGAACGGCCAGATGCCGCAGAAGGATGCGGTGCGGTTGGAAGAATTGATCAACTATTTCAACTATGACTATCCAAGTACAAACTCTGCGGAGCGGCCCTTTAAACCGACAATCCGGATCGCACCAAGCCCGTGGAACCGGGGTAACAAACTGGTCCATATCGGCATCAGGGGCTATGAACTCGACACTAACGAGAAACCGCGCAGCAACCTCGTCTTCCTGCTCGACGTGTCGGGGTCGATGAGCACGCCGGACAGACTGCCGCTGCTGGTGAAATCGCTTCGGCTTCTGGTCGATACCCTGGATGAAGAAGACACCGTTGCCATCGTCGTCTATGCCGGTGCGGCCGGCACCGTGCTGGAACCGACCAAGGTTGTCGACAAGGAAGACATACTCGATGCGCTCGACCGCCTGCGGGCGGGGGGTTCGACGGCAGGAGGCGCCGGCCTTCGCAGGGCCTATGCCTTAGCAGAGAAGGAATTTGATGAGGATGCCGTCAACCGGGTCATCCTGGCGACCGACGGCGACTTCAATGTCGGCGTGACGGATCACGAGGATCTAAAACGCCTTATCGGTGAAAAGCGGAAGACCGGCATCTACCTGTCGATCCTTGGGTTCGGCCAGGGCAATTTGAACGACCGTGCAATGCAGGCGATGGCGCAGCACGGCAACGGCAACGCCGCGCATATCGACACATTGAGCGAGGCGCGCAAGGTATTGGTCGAAGAAGCGTCCTCGACACTGTTTCCCATCGCCAAGGACGTGAAGATCCAGGTCGAGTTCAATCCGAAGACGGTCGCCGAATACCGCCTGATCGGCTACGAAACCCGCGCCTTGCGGCGAGAAGATTTCCGCAACGACAGGATCGATGCCGGCGATATCGGCGCCGGTCACACGGTCACCGCGATCTACGAAATCACGCCAACCGGCAGCCGGAACCAGGTCTATGGCGAAAGCCGCTACCAGCATGCGAGCCAGTCTTCGAAGCCGGCCCATTCCTTCGGCAACGAATATGCCTTCCTCAAGATTCGTTACAAGTTACCGAAGGAAGATCGCTCGCGCCTCATGGCGACGCCGATTACAAAGGCCCACGAAAGCCACATTGCCTCGTCGGCCGACCCCTATAGCCGGGACACGCGATGGGCAACGGCCGTGGCCGCTTTCGGTCAAATCCTAAAAGGCCGACAGTATGTTGGAGAATATTCCTACGACGACGTGATCGAACTGGCGCGCAGCGCCAAAGGCGAAGACGAATTCGGCTACCGCGCAGAGTTCATCAATCTGGCCCGACTTGCACGGTTGGCATCGCCTATGTCTCGGTAAAGGACAACAGAACTTGGCCGGTTTGGGACGGGAGTTGCGGGCGCTCCCGTCCCGTCATCTCCATGCCGGCGCAAGCAGGATAAAGTTGCGTTCAGCCGCAGATCGTATCCAGGCAATCCGCGTCCGCCGGCCTCTCATTACCATTGCACGGGCTCGGCAACGGCAGCAGATTGAATTCGGAGATGGCGAGGATCATATCGACCGTTTCACCGTCAGACGCCATCGGAAGGTAGAGGCGTTCCAACTCCGCATATTCCTTTTCGAACCGGATGAGAGATTTACCCTTGCGCCAGTTCGGCCGTTTCTGCTCGACGACATCGGTTAGAAAACTGTGCACGCCAGACAGCCGAGTGCCGCTCAAGCGATCGCCAACCCAGCCGTTCGTCAGATTCATACCCGCGAATTCCTCGATCCGCGAGCCGACGAGACGGCGCCAGAACCGCAGCGGCTCGCGGTGCACGTCGATCAGCCACAAATTCGGCAACAAGGGAGCGATATCCATTGGCTCGAAATGCTGCCGCCCAGGCAATTTGCCTGCAGGCGAAATCGAAAGCCAATACTCGTACAAGGCTTTTACATCCGTATGTGCATTCTCGGGTATCGACATAACAGGATTTCGCCCCCTTTTTTCGATCCAACTTCGCTTTCCGGTCTCCAAAAACCGGAAAAACAGGATCACGCTTTGCGTCTTTATTTTCGCTCTGACCATGAACCTACAAAACGTGGCAACATTATTCGTCACCCATTTGCGTTATCTTATACAAGAAGAAATTCATACAATCCATTGAAATATTTACATTAAATTAAGAAAATATTAACGATTTATTAACCATAGACCGCGGGAAAAATATTGACCTATGACGAGTTTCGCGGGGATCGCTCCCCTAATTCAAGTCCAAGGATTTTACAAAGTAACACACGGATTTAACTTGCCCTTTAAGCGTCGCCCGCCCCATTTCAACAAAGCCCAGCCGCAGGTGGAAAGCGTCGGAAGCTGGATTTGGCGGCGAAAGATTGACCTCGCAGCCGACCAGTTCCTGATCCGCTTCGCGCATACGCCGAAAAAGATCCTCATAGAGCAAACGCCCGACGCCCTGCCCGCGCAAACGGCCGTCGACAACGATCCGGTCGATATAGACGAAGCGCTCATAGCGGTCCCGGAACCAGTTGAAATTCTGCCCCTCATAATCCGCATCCTGATCAAGTGCCGTCAGGAATGCCCGCGATCCGACACAGGTTGCCGAAAACGTCGCAGCAACCAGGGCATCCCAGCCGCCCGGCGTCAAATACGAGGTTTCGCGGGCATTCGCATTATTCAGCGCCAGCAAGGCCTCTCGAACGGCCGCCGGCTGCGCCGTTAGCGGCGATATTTCGAGGTCAGCCATACCCAATTGCCCCAGCTGCCATGTGCCCCCGTCAGACCGCGCGCGTTATGCCGCCATCGACGCGAATATTCTGGCCCGTAATGTACCCCGCGCCATCGGACGCCAAGAAGCTTATGGTCGCGGCTATTTCCTCGTTCCTGCCATATCGCCCCATGGGGATACGGCTGCGAAATTCCTCTTTCTCCGGCAAACTGTCGATAAAGCCCGGCAGAACGTTGTTCATGCGCACATTGTCGGCCGCGTATTTATCCGCGAACAGCTTGGTAAAGGCGGCAAGACCCGCGCGAAACACCCCGGATGTCGGGAAGACAGGGTCGGGTTCGAACGCCGCAAAGGTCGAAATATTGATAATCGACCCGGATTTTTGGGCCTGCATAACCGGGGTCACGAGCCGGGCCGGCCGCACGGCGCTCAAAAAATAGACATCCATACCCGTGTGCCAGTCCTCGTCCGCCAATTCCAGAACAGGCGCGCGGGGTCCATGTCCGGCGCTATTGACCAGCACGTCGATGCGCCCCCATTGCGCCATGACGGCATCGACGAGACGTTGCAAATCTTCATTCGACTGATTGGAGCCGGTCACCCCAATCCCGCCCAATTCCGCCGCCAAGGCCTCCCCCTTGCCCGAGGAAGAGAGAATTGCGACCCGAAACCCGTCCTCGGCCAACCTTCGCGCCGCCCCGGCGCCCATACCACTGCCACCGGCCGTGACGATCGCGACTTTCTCCGCTGCCATAGCCTATTCTCCCTATCCGTTTCCGTCGTTTTGTTAACCCCACCCCTCGTATCTCTCCTGCGGGGGCGCACAAGTTAACAAATGCTTAACCCAAATGCGGGACGATCACATCATCAAACAGAGTCAGATTACGGCCATACTCGCTCGAAAGGGTTTCCATGACGAATGCGCTGATCTCCCGCAAACAGGCAAACGACCTGATCGATTTGCTGATGGATACCGAAGGTCCGAAGCAAATGCGCCGCAAACCGGGCCGGCCAGGCCCCAAATCAAAACGTTTCGGCCGCTGCGAGCTCGACGAATTGCTCGATGCGATCTATGGGCGCGAGGAACTTTACGGTGTCGACGATGTCCGCGAGCAACCGGAAGTGCCCCAACTGATCCGGAAACTGGCCAGCTAGCTCCGGTTCACAACGCGTTCTTGTGCACCTGACCGCCCTTGACGATCAGTTTCAGATAACGGTCCGGGTCCTGTAACACCCCGATATCGTCCAACGGATCCCCGTCCAGCGCGATCACGTCGCCGCGCGCGCCGACCACGATCTCGCCCGTCTCACCCTCTTCGTTGAACAGTTCCGCCGCATTGACGGTGGCCGAACGGATCATCTCCGCCGGCGACTGGAACGCGCCGCGGATCGAAAATTCATTCAGCTGATGGCGCTGCATCGTGCCCAGCAAATCGGTGCCGAAGACCATCTTCACCCCGCGTGCATGCGCCTTGGTATGGGTCGCCAACCCGGCCTCCAGCACGTCATGCACCTTGACCACCATGTCCGCCGGCATGCCCGCCTCGACCCCTTCGGTCGCCAGCGCCTGATAGGTCGACATGGTCGGCACCAGAAAGGCGTTCTTCTCGACCAGCAAATCCATCGTCTCCTCGTCGATCAGATTGCCATGTTCGATCGAGCGCACGCCGAGCCGCAGCACCCGGTTCGCGGCCCGCGCGGTGTAGATGTGCGCGGCGACATAAAGCTCCGCCGCCTCGGCCTCCTCGACCGCCGCCGCGACTTCGTCCGTCGAGAATTGCGTGCTGGAAATCCGGTCCGTCGGCGAGGAGACACCGCCCGAGGCCATGATCTTGATAAAATGCGCGCCCTTGCGGATTTCGTCGCGGCAGGCCTTGCGCACCTCCGGCACCCCGTCGGCGATCACACCGAGCCCGGCGCAGCAGCAGCACTGATCCCAACTCTCACCCGGCCCGCGCATGTCGCCATGCCCGCCGGTCTGCGAAATCGCATGCCCCGCAAACAGGATCCGCGGCCCCGCGACAAGCCCCTCATCCACGGCCCGGGCCAACCCGAAATCGGCCC
>JAJFJB010000218.1 GCA_021774435.1 Alphaproteobacteria bacterium | reverse complement strand
CATTGACTTGTGCGACCTGTCTGTCGCGGGACTGGGTCAGGCCAAATCTCGCTTCTGCCTCCGTGAAGGGTTCGCGCCCAAAGGAGACAACGTTGACCGCCGTACGCAGACCGTCACCCTTGGCGGTGAAGCGGCTCAGCTCAACCGGTCCAGTGTTCGATTGAACTGTACGCGACTCGGTTTTCGGCGGCACGGGGAAGGCGACCTTGAACTGGTGTATTTCAGCGTTATAGAGTTCGGCTGCACCGGCGGCGGCGGCAACGAGAACGGCGAAGGCATACAAGAATGAGCGAAGAACCATCAATGCTCCTGTCGATATCGATTTGGGAATAGGCGAACAGATGCCGCCTTCGGACACAGGATGACGTTGTGGCGGCAGGCGCGGTAAATTGCTAGCCGTGTTCACGAAAATGTTTACGGCTTCCTTGTTAGGCGTGTATTGACCTCAAGCGCCGAAGCCGCTGCCGGCATTCCGGTACTCCTCACGGGGCGGTGCGAAGATATCCAGGATTTTTGCGCCATCGGGACCGACGCGAACACCGTGCATGACATTGCCCGGGGTGCGCCAGAAATCGCCTTTCTTGAACGGCACATCCTCGCCATCCTGAATGCGAATCCCGCTGCCGTTCAGACAGACGCCCCATTGTTCTTGGGGATGGCTATGGACCGAGCCTTCGCTATTTGGGGCGAGTTCAACCACAGACAGCATCGCTTCGTCGCCGACAAAGATGCTCGTATTGACACCTTCGGCGAGCATGCGCTGGATGCCGCCTACGGGATTATCGAGATTGAAAAAATTGTC
The DNA here is from genome assembly GCA_021774435.1 of Alphaproteobacteria bacterium. Lineage (GTDB taxonomy): Bacteria > Pseudomonadota > Alphaproteobacteria > UBA8366. The sequence continues at coordinate 11,216 of JAJFJB010000218.1, read as the reverse complement.
GGCCATGATCGTCTCCAGTGCGTTGGCAATATACCAATAGCTTAGCGCCGAGATTTGATCAGGCCCAGCTTGATATAACGCATAGTTTTTCGAAGCCGTTTTCGCGCGGGTGCCCGTTGGTTGTTACAGCGTGTTCGGATAAAGTTTGGCGACCGTATGGCGGGGAAACCAATGGGCACTCAGGAAATATTTGATATCGTCGTTGTCGGCACCGGCGCGGCCGGATTGAGCGCGGCATTGAGCGCCACGGACCGTGGCGCGAAGGTACTTGTTATCGAAAAAGCTTCCGTTGTCGGTGGCACAACCGCGATGTCCGGCGGCTGTATCTGGGCGCCGCGGCACCATTACATGGCGAAGCTGGGCCTCAGCGACAGCCGTGAGGCAGCGCTTGAGTATATCCGCGCCGTATCGCCAGATGGCTGGCATAACCGGGAAGAGCCGCTATGGGCGGCGTTCGTCGATCATGTGCCGGAAGTGCTGAAGTTCCTTGAGGCAAACAGTCCATTGCAGTTTCAGCCAAACCGCGATCCGGATCCTTACGCCGAAGCGCCAGGCGGCATGGCATTCGGACGAAATGTCTCCGCCGCGCCGATCCGCATGGGCATATTGGGAAATTGGCAAGACAAGGTCCGCAACCCGACATTCGATCTTCGTCTCAGCTATGAAGAAATGGTCGATACCTTCTTTTTTGCCAGCCCGAAGAAATGGGTCGCTCGCTATATGCCGCGGTTAGCCTGGCGTAAGCTTTTGAATAAGCGCACAAAAGGCAACGCCCTTTCTATTGGTCTGTTGAAAGGATGCCTTGATAAAGGGATCGATATCTGGCTCGATTCTCCGGCAAAACGTTTGATTGTGGAAGAGGGACGGGTTACCGGAATTGAGCTTGAGCGCGATGGTGGCGTGATAACCGTACAAGCGAGCAAGGGGGTGATTCTCGCGAGCGGCGGGTTCGAATGGAACCCAGAGATGATGGCGACCTATTTCCCGGGACCCGTCGAATGGACGGCGAGCCCGCCGACCAATACCGGTGATGGACAACGAATGGCCGAAGCCGTTGGCGCGCGCTTGGACCATATGGATCAGGCGCTTGTCATGGGGACGACACCGGTGACCTATGAAGGGCGTCTGCAGGGCCAGCCCGCGGCGGACTATTTCCTGCCGCATACCATGATCGTGAACCGGCATGGACGCCGTTTCGTCAATGAGAAGCAGATGAATATCGGCCTCGCTTTCGCGGAGATGGATCCGGAGACCGGGACTCCCGCGCATCTACCCGCCTGGCGCATTTATGACAGTCAGTTCGCTGCCAAATACCCGCATGCCATGCCGAACAAAAAGGTGTCGGGGAATCATTTCCAGGCTGCATCCCTGGCGGCACTGGCAGCCGAAATCGGTGTCGATGGCGCAGAACTTGTTGAGACAGCGGCGCACTTCAGTGATTTTGCCCGCACCGGCGTGGACGAGGATTTCGGACGTGGTTCAAGTGCCTGGGATCTAAACCGTGGCGGTGATCCTGATCATAAGCCCAATCCGACCCTGGGTACGATCGAGAAGCCGCCTTTTTACGCAATGCCGTTCAAGGCGAGCTTCCTGGGTACAAAAGGTGGCCCGCGAACGAACGAAAAGGCTGAGGTGCTGGATCACGAAGACAGGCCAATTCCAGGGCTCTATGCCGCCGGGAACGTCATGGCGAATTCATTCGGCTCGAAGGGCGTTGGGGCGGGCACGACGCTCGGTCCCTGTCTCACCTGGGGTTATATTGCGGGAGTGAACGCGGCAGGCTGAATTAGACACCGTCCTTCGTAGCGCGAAAACAATTGGGCAAGGAGGAAATTGTACATGTCAGAGAACTATTCAGGCGGCTGCGCTTGCGGCGCCATTCGCTATAACTGCAGCGGTGCCCCCGCCTATATGGGCAATTGTCATTGTCGGGATTGTCAGCAGGCAACCGGCAGCGCCTATTTTCCCGCCGTACTGGTTAAAAAGGACGACTTCACCCTGGAACGTGGCGAACCGAGCTGGTTCGACCGAACTTCCGATAGTGGTCATGTCATGCGCCGCGCCTTTTGTCCCGATTGCGGCTCCCCCGTCTTTATTGAAAACAGCGCCCGCCCTGGCAACCGGGTGCTCTACGCCGGCAGCCTGGACGATCCGAGCCTGTACCAGCCCAGCCGCGATATTTACGTGGCCAGCGCCCAGCCTTGGGACGTCCTGCATCCGGACCTTCCCAAGGACGAGGGGATGCCGAGCCGCTAACCTACGGGCTACGCACCCTTCCAATTCGGCGGACGCTTCTCGGCAAAGGCTTTTGGCCCTTCGACGAAATCGTCGCTGTCGCGCATGGCTTTAACTGCCGGGTAGTCGGAAAGCATGGCTTCTTGCAGGCTCGGCTTGTCCAATCCGGCGTAGACTGCTTGTTTCGAGGCCCGGATGGACATCGGTGAGCACTCCATGATCGTCTCGGCCCATTTGCGCGCCGTCGCCATCAGATCGCCGCGTGGCACGACTTCGTTCACAAAACCGAGTTCCTTGCCCTCGGCGGCCGGAACACGGCGTCCGGTCAGGATCATGCCCATGGCCTGTTTGCGCGGAATGAAACGGGGCAGGCGATGCAAGCCGCCAGCCAACGCGGCGAGACCGACACGAGGTTCCGGTAGTGCGAAAACCGCGGTTTCGGCCGCAATGATCAGATCACAGGCGAGGGCGATCTCGAAACCGCCACCCATGGCAAACCCGTTGACCGCCGCAATGATCGGTTTGTCGATATCGAAACGGCTGGTTAATCCGGCAAATCCGCTGTCCGGCCGCTCGCGCGGACCGCCACCGGCTTGATATTTCAAATCGTTGCCTGCAGAGAACGCCTTGTCGCCGGCGCCGGTCACGATGGCGATCCATTGCTCGGGATCGTCCCGGAAATTGTTAAATACCTCATCGAATTCAAAGTGGGCCGGCGGGTGCAGCGCATTGTACACCTCAGGCCGATTAATGGTGATGATCGTCATTTTGCCGTCGCGTTCGACGTTTAGAAATTCATAGTCGGCCATATCATGCCCCTTTGTCGGTTATGGAGTTGTCCTATCATACCAATCGATGCCCCGCCGTCGACAGTCCCCCCTTGCTTGCGTCATGATAGGGCGCATTCACCAAAGCGCTGAACCACGGGGGAAACAATGAAAGTCACGGCAGTTGAGACGCTCCATTGCGATGCGGGATGGCGGAATTATCATTTCGTCAAAATCTCCACTGACGCGGGCGCCATTGGCTGGAGCGAATATGACGAGGGTTTCGGGTCACCGGGGGTAACCGCCGTGGTGGAACGCATGGCGGACCGGGTCGTTGGACAATCTGCGTCCGATCACGAGAAAATCTTCAACGAACTTTTTAGCTACACCCGTCCTGCTGCGGGCGGCGTCGTCGCCGAAGGGCTCGGCGCCATCGAGAATGCGTTGCTCGACGCCAAGGCGAAGAACCTTGGTGTGCCTTGCTATGAATTGCTTGGCGGAAAAGTTCGCGACCGAATTCGCCTCTATTGGTCTCATTGCGCGACTTGGCGGATCAATCAGCCGGATTATTACAAGCCGGCGATTACGAATTTGGACGGCGTCAAGGCGATGGGTGCTGAAGTCCGTGAAAAGGGCTTTAGTGCCTTAAAAACCAATATTTTTCTTTACGAGGATGGCAAACCGCGCGGTTGGCGGCCGGGGTTTGGCGTACCGTTTCAGCCGGCATTGAATGTCGAGCGCAAACAGTTGCGCGACCTCCGCATGCATCTGGAAGCGATGCGTGACGGGGCGGGACCTGATGTCGATATTCTGCTCGATTTGAACTTCAACATGAAAACCGAAGGCTATCTCAAGATTTTGCGGGAAATTGCAGACCTTGACATGTTCTGGATTGAAATCGATAGCTATAATCCCGACGCGCTGGCCTATATCCGCGATCATAGCCCGCATCCGATCAGCTCCTGCGAGACATTGTTGGGATTGCGGGAATTCTTGCCCTATTTCAAGGCGCAATCGATGGATGTCGCGATCATCGATGCGGTTTGGAACGGTGTCTGGCAGTCTATGAAGATCGCCGCATCTGCCGACGCGCATGAGGTCAACGTTGCCCCGCATAACTTTTATGGACATTTGTCCACCATGATGAATGCGCATTTTGCGGCTGCGGTGCCGAATTTGCGCATTATGGAGATCGATATCGATCGGCTCGCTTGGGACAACGAGATCTTTACCGTTGAGCCACCAATCGAAGACGGTCATCTGGTTATTCCGTCGACTCCGGGATGGGGAACTGAGCCAAACGAAGAAGCGATACGCGCGCACCCTGCGACGGGAAAGGTCGGTCTATTGCACTACAAGACTGATTGACGGGTCATCGGTGTCCTTGGTTTGGCAATAGAAACTGCGGAAATTAGGTTTTGAAATCGATAGGGACCCCGGCCTTACTGATTGTGTCGTAAGAGTCTTTCCATATTTTGTGCAAGATGCCGGCAGTAGCGCAACATGTATGGAAAAAAATGCCCATAAGTGACGGAAATTATTGCCTATTGACGCACGAATCGGGTGTGTGATTCGATGCATAGATGGCTGTCGCCGAAACTCTCCAGCGTTATGCCCGGCAAGTTGTCCGACCGGTGCTTTGCACGCTCGTAGTTGCCTATATTGCGTACCACGCGGTGCAGGGCGATCGTGGCCTATTGGCGTATTTCACCTATTCTCAGGAACTTGATCGCGCCGCGGCCACGCTGGATGAAGTAAGGCGAACACGCGAGCGATTGGCGCATCGCGTTGCACTTCTGCGGCCGGAGAGTCTTGATCCTGACCTCCTGGAAGAACGCGCCCGTATCACACTCGATTTGGTCGGGCCGAACGAGTTTATTGTAATTTTGCCGGCGGAGCCCGGCGGCGAGGCGAACTAGGTGTACGGAAATTGCTGCTGGAAAAGTTATAAAAACAATTAGCTTAACTAATATTAAGTTAATATTAAGTTTTTTATTTTTTAACAATAACTTACAGTACACTTGCCAAATAGCTCTAGGCGGGCTACCTGTGTCCTTCGCGACATGTTTCGAGGGAAGGCGCACGGATGGCGATCAAAGCGACCAAATCGAAAAGTAAACGCGCGCCTCGGGCAGCGAAAACCAACCTCCAAGCTTCGGGCGAGGAACTGCTCCACTATTACCGCGAGATGCTTATGATTCGGCGTTTCGAGGAAAAAGCGGGCCAATTGTACGGCATGGGCCTGATTGGCGGTTTTTGCCATTTGTACATTGGCCAAGAGGCCGTGGTGGTCGGCATGCAGTCGGCGGTAACATCCGACGATGCGGTCATTACGAGCTATCGCGATCATGGTCATATGCTGGCCTGTGGAATGGACCCGCGCGGCGTCATGGCCGAACTGACGGGCCGCAGCGGAGGGTATTCGAACGGCAAGGGCGGTTCGATGCATATGTTTTCGAAGGAAAAGAATTTTTTCGGGGGCCACGGCATTGTCGCAGCTCAGGTTCCGTTGGGAACGGGCGTCGCCTTCGCGCAAAAATACAACAAGACCAAGAATGTCAGCCTGACTTATCTGGGCGATGGTGCGATCAACCAGGGCCAGGTCTATGAATCGTTGATCATGGCCGCGCTTTGGTCATTGCCTGTCATCTATGTGATTGAAAACAACAAATACGCGATGGGCACGAGTCTTGAGCGCGCTTCGGCGGGGACCGAACTGTATAAACGCGGTATTGCTTACGGCGTGCCGGGTGAGCAGGTTGACGGTATGGACGTGGTCGCGGTGCGCGCGGCGGCGGAAATGGCTGTGGCTCATTGCCGGGACGGCAAGGGACCGTACATCCTCGAAATGATGACCTATCGATATCGCGGACACTCGATGTCTGATCCTGCGAAATATCGGGCGCGTGAGGAAGTTCAGAAGGTGCGCGGCGAGCAGGATCCGATCGATCATGTGCGCAAGTTGCTCCTTGAGGGCGACCATACCGACGAGGCGGCGCTCAAGCTGATGGACCGGGAAGTGAAAGATATCGTGTCCGACGCGGCGGAATTCGCCCAAAACAGTCCGGAACCGGATATTTCCGAGCTCTGGACCGACGTCCTCGTTGACGCTTAAGCCGCCGTAATTCGCACTAAAACACGGCGATAAGAAACCCCAAGGGGAAAGGGAGACTGCATGCCCATTCAGGTATTGATGCCGGCGCTTTCGCCGACCATGACCGAGGGCACACTCGCGAAGTGGCTCAAATCCGAAGGCGATTCCGTCAACTCAGGTGACGTAATCGCGGAAATCGAGACCGATAAGGCGACGATGGAAGTCGAAGCCGTCGACGAAGGTGTTATAGGCAAGCTCCTTGTTGCCGAAGGTACGGAAGGGGTGGCGGTCAATTCGCCGATTGCGGTTCTCCTGGCCGATGGCGAGGACGCATCGGCTGCCGAGAACATGGCGGCCGCACCGGTTGTTGCCGCGGAATTAGCGGCGCCAGCCGAAGCGGCACCTGCGGTTGCCTCCGGCGCGCCACCGGCAGCACCCGTGCAAAGCGTGGCGGCTGAAGCGGATTGGACCGGACCGACCGTGACCGTGACCCTGCGTGAAGCGCTGCGCGACGGCATGGCGGAAGAAATGCGCCGTGACGACAGTGTGTTCCTCATCGGCGAGGAAGTTGCGCAATACGAGGGGGCGTACAAAGTAAGCCAAGGTCTTTTGGAAGAGTTCGGCGATGAACGTGTGATCGATACGCCGATTACGGAGCATGGTTTCACGGGGCTCGCGGTTGGCGCCGGCTTCATGGGGCTGAAACCGGTCGTCGAGTTCATGACGTTCAACTTCGCGATGCAGGCAATTGACCACATTATCAATTCTGCCGCGAAAACGCTGTATATGTCCGGTGGTCAGATGGGGTGCCCCATTGTCTTTCGGGGACCGAACGGTCCGGCGTCCCGTGTCGGCGCGCAGCATTCGCAATGCTACGCCAGTTGGTACGCCCATTGCCCGGGACTCAAGGTGATCTCGCCATTTTCGGCGTCCGACGCGAAAGGGTTGCTGAAATCGGCGATTCGGGATCCCAATCCCGTGATTTTCCTGGAAAACGAGCTGATCTACGGATCCAGTTTCGATGTGCCGGATGATGATGATTACACCGTGCCAATCGGCAAAGCGAAAGTCTTGCGTGCAGGATCTGATGTTACGCTTATTGCCCATTCGATCATGGTCGGGCGGGCACTGGAAGCGGCCGATGCGTTGGCTGGGGAAGGCATAAGCGCCGAAGTGATCGATTTACGGACAATTCGGCCGCTCGATATCGATACCATCGTCGAATCGGTCAAGAAGACCAACCGGGTCGTATCATGCGAAGAAGGCTGGCCTTTCGCGGGAATCGGTTCGGAGATTGCCATGGTCGTGATGGAACATGCGTTCGATTGGCTTGATGCGCCGGTGGGCCGCGTCGCGGGGCTCGACATTCCGATGCCCTATGCGGCGAACCTCGAGAAAGCGGCGCTGCCGTTTGCCGAGAATATCGTGGAGGCGGCGAAGGCCGTCTGTTACCGGACCTGAGGCTCGGGAATACCTGAAAGAGCCGCAGAAGGGGAAGAATAATGCCGATTAAAATTCTCATGCCCGCCTTGTCGCCAACAATGACCGAGGGGACATTGGCGAAATGGCTTGTCAGTGAAGGCGACGATGTCAATTCCGGTGATGTCATCGCGGAGATCGAAACCGATAAGGCGACGATGGAAGTCGAGGCGGTTGAAGAGGGCAAGGTCGGAAAGTTGCTAGTCGACGCGGGCACGGAAGGCGTAAAGGTCAATGAACTCATTGCTTTACTTCTTGAAGACGGGGAAGATTCGGGGGCGCTAGACGGCATCGCTGACACCGCTCCGGCTGCGCCTGCGGCCGAGCCGGCTTCGGCACCCGCCGCTGCAGCCCCTGCGGCAGCCGCCGCACCCGCCGCACCAGCTCCGGCTTCACCTGTCGCGGCGGATGGTGGCCGCATTTTCGCCAGCCCGCTCGCACGGCGCATGGCGCAGCAGGCGGGACTCGATCTTGCCGGGGTGACGGGATCCGGCCCGAATGGCCGAATCGTGAAAAAGGATATCGAGGCAGCCTTGGTGGGCGGCGCAGCGGCACCCGCTGTCGCGCCGGCCCCCGCAGCGGCGCCAGCGCCGACTGCTGCGCCGGATGGTTTCGAACCGGCATTCGATTTCGAGCCCGCCAACAATATGCGCAAGGTGATTGCACAACGTTTGACGGAATCGAAGCAGACGGTGCCGCACTTCTATCTCACGGTTGATTGTGAAATCGATACATTGCTTGCCTTGCGAAAGGATCTGAATTCACGGTCCGACGATTACAAAATCTCCGTTAACGATCTGATTATTAAGGCTTCCGGTGTCGCGCTGCGGCGTGTGCCCGCCGCCAACGCCTCTTGGGCGGGCGATGGGATCAAGCGCTATCATTCGGCCGATATCTCCGTCGCGGTGGCGATCGAGGGCGGTTTGATTACACCGGTTGTCCGTGATGCCGGCGGAAAGGGGCTGGAAACGATTTCCGCGGAAATGAAGGACCTTGCCGCGCGCGCGCGGGACGGAAAATTGATGCCGGAAGAATATCAGGGTGGCACCTTCAGCATTTCCAACCTCGGAATGTTCGGTATCAAGCAGTTCGACGCCGTCATCAACCCGCCGCAGGGCGCGATTATGGCGGTTGGTGCCGGCGAGCAACGTCCGATCGTCCGAAACGGTGCGCTGGCGGTTGCGACCGTGATGTCGGTCACGCTGTCCGTCGATCATCGTGTCGTCGACGGGGCTGTCGGGGCGGAATTCCTGGCCGCGTTCAAGAAGCTCATCGAAGATCCGATGACGATGTTGCTATAAGCATCTGGGGGTAAATCATGGCCGATACCAATTTCGACGTCATCGTTGTCGGTGGCGGACCGGGCGGGTATGTCGCCGCCATCCGCGCGGCGCAACTCGGACTGAAGACCGCGCTGGTCGAACGTGAGCATCTTGGTGGGATTTGCCTGAACTGGGGCTGCATCCCGACAAAGGCGCTGCTGCGGACCGCGGAAATATTTCATTACGCGACCCACGCCGAACAGTTCGGATTGAAAGTGCAGGGTGCGTCGGTCGATCTGCCGGCGGTGGTGAAACGCTCCCGGGCGATCGCGAAGCAGCTCAATAGCGGTGTCGGGCATTTGCTGAAGAAGAACAAGGTCGCGGTCTTTGACGGCGCTGGCAAACTTGATGGAGGGCGTGCTGGCGCACACAAATTGTCGATCACCAAGGATGGTAAAAATGTCGCGCAATTAGTTGGAAAACATATTATTTTGGCAACTGGCGCACGGGCAAGATCGCTGCCGGGGCTTGAGGCCGATGGCAAGCTGGTGTGGACATATCGCGAAGCGATGGTGCCCGAGAGTATGCCGAAATCTTTGCTGGTTGTCGGATCCGGCGCCATCGGTATGGAGTTCGCAAGCTTCTATCGCGATCTCGGTGCGGAGGTGACGGTCGTCGAGGTCATGGATCGTATTTTGCCGGTTGAGGATGCGGAAATCGCCGCTTTTGCGCACAAGCAATTCGAAGCCCAGGGCATGACAATACACGCCGGAGCGCAGGTCTCCACGCTCGATCGCGGCGCGAATAACGTGACGGCGACGATCGAAGCGGACGGTAAGCAGACTAAATTGACCGTCGATAGGGTCATACTGGCGGTCGGTATTGTCGGCAATGTTGAGGATCTGGGGCTTGAGGGCACGAAGGTTAAAGTCGACCGCACCCATGTCGAAGTCGATGAATGGGCCCGGACTGGAGAAGCGGGTATCTATGCGATCGGGGATGTCGCGGGACCGCCCTGGCTCGCGCACAAGGCGAGCCATGAGGGTGTTGCCTGCGTTGAGAAAATTGCCGGTTATGCCGATGCACACCCGTTCAAAACGGACAATATTCCTGGCTGTACCTATTGCCGACCACAAATTGCCAGCGTGGGTCTTACGGAGGCCGCGGCGAAGGAGCAGGGCTACAAAGTCCGTGTTGGGCGCTTTCCCTTCATGGGCAATGGCAAGGCTATTGCCCTGGGCGAGCCCGAGGGCATGGTCAAGACCGTCTTTGACGAGAAAACGGGCGAATTGCTTGGTGCGCACATGGTCGGAGCCGAAGTCACCGAACTGATTCAGGGCTATGGCATCGCCCGGACGCTCGAAACGACCGAGAAAGAGCTCATGCATACGGTCTTCCCACACCCGACCCTGTCGGAAATGATGCATGAGTCGGTCCTTGACGCGTACGACAAGGTTATCCATTTCTAAATTATGACAACCGCCGAAAAAGCCGCTGCCCTTCGCCACCCGGAAAAGCGCAATCGGCCCGATAATCCGATTCAGCGCAAGCCGGCCTGGATACGGGTCAAGGCGCCGACGTCGCCAGTATATCGCGAAACGCGGGACATCGTGCGCGAGAATGGCCTGCACACCGTCTGCGAGGAGGCTGGGTGCCCCAACATCGGTGAATGCTGGGCCAAGAAGCACGCAACCTTCATGATCATGGGAGACACGTGTACGCGCGCCTGTGCGTTCTGCAACGTCGCGACCGGTATGCCGCAGCCCTTGGATGCGATGGAACCAGTCAATATTGGCGCCGCCGTAGCGAAACTCGGGCTTGAGCATGTGGTCATTACATCCGTGGACCGGGATGATTTGGAAGATGGCGGCGCGGCGCATTTCGCCGAGGTCATTCACCGTATCCGTGAATTCGGGCCCGGAACGACGGTCGAAATTTTGACGCCGGATTTCAAGGATAAAGATGGCGGGATTGAAACTGTAAGCGCGGCGAAGCCGGATGTTTTCAACCATAATCTCGAAACCGTGCCGCGACTGTATCCGACAATCCGGCCCGGCGCGCGGTATTTTACTAGTCTTGAACTGTTGCACCGCGCCAAACGGCTCGACCCGTCGGTGTTTACAAAGTCAGGTTTGATGGTTGGTTTGGGGGAAACCCGAGAGGAGGTTCACCAGGTGATGGACGACCTCCGGGCGGCCGACGTCGATTTTTTGACCATAGGCCAGTATCTGCAGCCGACGCCCAAGCATGCCGCAATCGACTGTTTCTTCACACCAGATGAATTTGAAGCCTATGCCACAGCCGCGCGGGGCAAGGGGTTCCTCAGGGTGTCTTCCTCGCCCATAACCCGCTCATCCTCTCATGCCGGTGAAGATTTCG
>JAJFJB010000217.1 GCA_021774435.1 Alphaproteobacteria bacterium | reverse complement strand
GTTTTAGCGATGGCGAGATTAATGGACTTCGCGAACAGGGCGCAGTCGTCATGATGGATCACGCCGAAGCGGCGGAATAAAGCCAAGAACATCTTAGTTTGAGATAGGGCGGCGTATGGCCCCCTATCCCAAACAGGTGCGTTTGATTGCTTGTGTTATGCGGCGCGAAATTCTTTGGGTGTTTTTATGTTCATGGCTGCTTTGATGTCGGCGAACCCAAAGACCTGTCCGTTGCCGGCCCAGCTGCCCTCGTCGAGCTCATAGAGCATCGTCCAATGATTTAGGCCGCCGTCGGCCGGGCCAACGATGTCGTCGACAATCACGCCGATTTCCGCGACAAGTTCCTTGCGTGTGCCTTCGTTGAGCGCCCCTTCGGGCGTTGTCACCGCAATGCGCAAGGGGGACTGACTGGGAACTTCCCGGCCCATATAAAATGTGCCCACTGGCTGCTCCGTGTAGTAGGCCCAAGTTAGGGCGAGAGCCCCGGCATCGTCGACCGGCGCGCGCTCGGCCTTCAACACTGCCGTTGAAATGCGTGACATCAATTTGTCCTGATCGTTCTTGTTCAGGGCTTCTTTCGGTGCCGTGACTTGGATGAGTGGCATTGTTCTATCCTTTCGGTTTCGGTCCGCAAAAGCGGCAACGCGAGAAAAAATAACGGTCGTTATATTTATGATGATGGACAAATAAATAGCGGTCGCTATATTGTCAACATAAAATAACGATCGTTATAAACTGGAGAGCCGAATGGTTGAGGCGGCAACGAAAAAACAACAGACACGCCAACGCCTGCTCAACGCTGCGAGTCAAAGTTTCAGGCGAAATGGATATGCCGGCGTTGGCGTGGATGGCATCGCTAAAGAGGCTGGCGCGACGTCGGGGGCCTTTTATGCTCATTTCGGCTCAAAGGATGGCGCGTTTGACGCCGCGCTCAACGCCGGTCTGGACGAAGTGATCGAAGGGATTCCGGCATTCCAAAGCGAACACGGCAAAAAATGGATCGAAGCGTTCACGGATTATTATCTGGGGCAGCCGCACCGCGAAGACTTGGCCGGTGGTTGTGCTATGACAACACTTTCGCCGGAGGTCGCACGCGCGGGCCTTGATGTCCATGCTGTCTACGAAAAAAAAATGAAAAAAATCGTTGATTTGATCGCCACAGGCCTTGCAAGAGGGGACGAAGAAAACCGGCGCGCCAGGGCGTGGGCGCTGCTCAGCATATTGATTGGCGGGCTCACCCTTGCAAGGGCGGTAAAGACTCGAAAAGCTTCAGACGAAGTCGCGGCGTCGGTTCGCAGCGCCGCCTTAAATGCTGCGGGTTTCGTGGCTGGCGGCGCTTCAGGAAAACGCTAACGGGGCCCGGTCGCCCTTGATTAGTTATCGATGCCCAATAGCTTTGTTGCGGTGCCGCCGAGAATGGCAATACGGTCGTCGTCGCTCAAATCAGGTGTGTCCAGGACGAGATCGACTTCTGTACTGGTCCAGGGAAACGGGTAGTCGGTGCCGATCATGATTTTGTCGGGTCCGGTTTCGGCGATCAGGTGTCGAAGCGCTTCGGGTGTGAACACGATTGTATCGAAGAAGAGCTGCCCGTCCTTTAGATAGGAAGTCGGCTTTTTCTTGGGCAACGGTCCGACTCGGTTGGGGAAAGTGCGGCAAACGGCGTCGGAGCGATTGGCGTAGGATGGCAGGAAGCCGCCGCCATGTGCGGCACAGATCTTCAGCCCGGGGAACCGGTCGAGCGTGCCTTCGAAGATAAGGTGGGACAGGGCGATCGTCGTCTCGAGTGGATTGCCGATTGTATTCGTCAACAGGCCGTTGCCTGAAAGCCGTCCGCTGGGTTCCAGCTCAGTGGTCCCGGTCGGATGCATGAAGACCAGCAGTCCCAGCGCCTCGCATTTCGCCCAGAAGGGGTGAAATTTCGGATCGGAGAGATCCTGGCCTTCCACGCTGCCGCCGACGCTTACCCCTCGAAAACCGAAATTTTTCGCCGCGTGTTCGATCTGTTCAACGGCGAGATCAGGATACTGCAGCGCCGCGGTGGCGAAAGCGACAAAGCGGTCGGGTGTCGTAGCACAGATCTCAACCAAGGCTTCATTCTGGATACGGATCAACTCGGCCGCGGCATCGCGATCCGCATGGTACCAATATGGATTGATACTAAGCGCCGAAACATCGAGCCCCTGCGCGTCCATCGCCGCGATACGAGTCGCGGTATCGTCCATCAACAAATCCGCGTTGTGCGTTTCCTGACCGAGGATCGCCATTGCTTCGGGCACGGCGCAGTGGGCATGAATATCCACCGTCTTTACCCGCGTCCCGTTGACGACAACTTCGCGGCGATGCGCATGAGGCACCGAACTGCCGGATTGCGGGCCGTCTTCGGTTGCGGGGCTTCGAAACGCGCATCCGACGAACCCAATTCCGGAAGGATTTTTACTCATCTGAACTACCCCTGGATCTCTGCTGTACTCTTACGCGTATCGTAGACTGCCCGGGCCCGCGGCGTCCAACGGCCACCTTTCACTTCTAACGACTTAACCATCAAACATATACTCTCGGGTTGGGCATCAAATTCCGTGCTAATATTCTTCCGTATAATCATTCCTTTGTCGAAAATCCGGTCTATTGAAAATGTAACAATGAAGAACGGTCGTCCCTCTCGAATTTTCGATATCCGGTACTTTGGCCCCAATCGAAACTCATACTTGGAAGGGCAGGAAGCGGTAACAGCATATGGCCGACGCATGGCATGGCTACTTAATGCCGAAGAGTTAAGCCTGGGTGCTTACCATTCACTTTACTGACGTTTTTCGAAATCAATTGAGCCGGGCGTAGTGAAGGTAACGGTTGAAAGTGGGGATTGGTGGCAACGCTACACTTATGTAGGTGTCGACAAGGAATTTCCTGCGACCAAAGACGCCGCCGAAATTGCAATGCGCGGCACTGCTGATGCGCTAAAAAGTATTCGGCCCGATGCTTGTGAACTTATAGACCGTGCGGATAATGCTGTTAGGAAGCACGGCGCAGACTTAAGGTTTTTAATTAGGGCGAAATCCTACAAGAAATATACTTTGAAGGTAGCGACCACTATTGCGACTCACCCAGATTCTTCGCTGCTTTACGTTTCGCTGACCGATAGGCACAGCGGCGAAATTTTCGAGGCAGAGCCAATATTTTGCTTTTATCAAACAGCGTTCCATGATGCGATGGCCATCGGAATTCGGGACATAGAAGTCGGGTTATCATCGAACGGAGAACGGAAAGCGAATTGGTCCAATGATATTCAGCGTGCTGCGCCAAGCGTTGTGCAAGACGCCAAACGAGTATCCGATCCGTTTTATTCCAAGCTTGTCTTGCGCCAGTAATCTTCGCCGCTGATATAAAATTGATCTTCCAAGAAATATAATAGGATTCCGATGCTGCAGCATGCAGGATGCGCGACAATGTATCGATATATCGGACACGCGTTAATCGTTCTAGTGCTGACGGTTGCGTCTGTTGGGACCTAATCTGGCGCGCCGGCGTTGGTGAACGATTGGGCGTCGATGATGCCGTATGGGTCGCTTTTAATGACAAGGCCGGACGCCGATAAATCACCGGTCGCGTTGTTCACGATGGTAACGCCGCCCCCGATGGGCAGGTCTACGGTGACGAGCGGTTTCAGGCCGGGCCCGTAAATGGTATTGCCGGCAAAAACGATATTTTGCGGCGGCGGTTTTTGAACCGCGTCCGGTTTTTTCTTGTTTTCGCCTTGCAGGCCGAACTGCAAGTCGAGTCGCGATCCGAAGAATGTATTTTTCTCAATGCGTAGATTGCGTTGTACCGGTACCTGTTGGTGATAATAGGTCGCGATCGCCCGCTGTGAGTTCAGGATCGTATTGTTGCGCACCACGGCGTCGGACACGACCTGGATCGCTTCGCCACATCCCCACATCAGATTGTCTTCGATGATATTCGGGCGGTCGCGGTGCTGATCCAACGTGCCATACGCGAAGATACAGGGATATTTCGTACTCTTGTGCGCCGGAAAAACCGTGTGAATGACGTTGTTGCGGACGATGTTGCCGTACGAGCCGTATTTGAGCTCGATCCCGTCATTGCCGCCTGCACCGTTCGCTCTCAGGTCGTGAATGGTGTTGTGTTCGATGATATGGCTGTGGGCGATGCATTTGGCCCGGTTGCAGCCGATATACATACCCTCCCCTTCGGTTTTTCCTCGGGCTGGATCGAGATTGCCCGTGTGGTGAATATGGTTGCGGCGGATTATGAAGTGATGCGTGTCGCCGCTGTTGAGGCTGATCGCGTTGTTCGACGTATCCGAAACTTCGGAGTCTTCGAGCGTGATGTGATGAGAATTGGCGCGGAAGACGAGGCCCCGGTTACCGCCACGAAAATGGATTCCGCGAACGATCAGGTGCGCACCACGAATTTCCACACCATTGAAGCTGTAGCCTTGTGCCGAGTTGCCAGGTCGCGTGACAATCGTCTTTTCCGGGCCCGCGCCCTGAATGACAATAGGGCGTTCCGGTGTCCCGGAGATGTCCAGGAGGCGTTTACCGGATTGGCAGAAAGTCCCAGGGCCGAGAATAAGCTCGTCGCCCGGCTGCAAGCTGTTTGCCGCTTTTTCGAAGGCACCTTCCGCCGGGCAGCCGTCCGATGCGAAAAGGCGGATGATCTTTGCGTTTGCCGGCGTCGCGGCCAGCGCAGCAAGGACGGTCCAAATAATCCAGGATGGCAGATCAGCAAAGCGCATCACATACCCTTCGTTTCGCCATGTAACACGATTCTGCGAAGCAGCGTTACACGTCCTAGGAGGCGGCGGCCTTGGCTGGTGTCAAATTCTCCGCCCGGCCATCGACGCTGACGCCTGCTGTGATTAGTTCGGCAATTTGTGCGTCGGAGTATCCGGCTTCCCGCAAAATCTCCATGCTGTGCTCACCGAGCAGCGCTGGCAGTTGCCGAATGTCCAGTGGCGTCTCCGAGAACTTCATCGGCGGCGCGGTTAGTTTGATCTTGCCTTCGCTTGGATGATCGAAGGTCTGGAAGAAGCCGACATCCTGCATATGCGGATCGTTTTCCAGCTCGCTCAGCGGCGTCGCCTCACCATGCGGAATATCGGCTTCCTTCAGGGCCGCTAAAATGTCTACGGTTTTCCAGTCCTTCACCAGATCGTCGACCATCTCGTAAAGCTCGCCGATTTTTTCGCTGCGTGTCTTCGGGTCCACCACACGCGGGTCTTCAATCATGTCGTCTTGCTGCATGAACTTGAAGAAGGCCTGCCAATGTTTGGTGTTGTAGGGCAGTGCGCAGACATAACCGTCCGCCGTCGCATAGGGCTTGCGGTATTCTACCAGCGAGCGTTCGTATCCCGCCGGACCCAGCGGCGGTTCGAAAGCCTGGCCGGAATGATGTTCGATCAGGTTGAAGCCGACCATGGATTCGAACATGGGCACTTCTACCAGCTGTCCCTCGCCGGAACGCTCGCGGCTGAACAGGGCGGCCAAGGTCGCATGCGCGGCGACCTGTGAGCAGATTTTGTCGCAGACGGATGCATTGACGAATTTCGGCGGTCCTTCCCGGCCGCCCTGCATCGCCGCCATCCCGGACACGCCCTGGATGACGTCGTCATAGGCGGGTCGTTTGGCATAGGGGCCGGATTGCCCGAAGCCCACCAGGGCAACATAGACGATGCTCGGGTTTACGGCCCGGCAATCCTCATAACCGAGACCGAGACGCTCCATCGCCGCCGGCCGGATCGAGCTGATGATCGCATCCGCATCTTTGGCGAGCTTGAGCAGCGCTTCCCGTCCTTGGTCGGACTTCAGATCGAGCACGATGCTGCGCTTGTTCCGGTTCGCCATCAGGAAAAAATGACCCATACCCTGATTTCGGAACGGCGAAATGCCCCGTGTAATGTCGCCCTCATGGGACTCGACCTTGATGATCTCGGCGCCATAATCGCCGAGAATTTGGCAGGCATAGGGGCCGTAACCGACCGTGGTTAAATCGAGTATCCGGACACCGTCGAGCGGTCCTGCCATCTGTCTTCTCCGTGCTGAAAGGAGCGAACCGCAAGAGCCGTCCGCTAGTTTACGGACGCTTTAGTAGCGCATTCGCATCTCTGTCGCAAAGTGGCACCGGAAAACACGGTTAAGACAAGCGCGGCACGATCCAACGCTATTTCGTTGGCGGCTTGACGACGGTTACGCCGTCTTTACCAACAATAAAACGCATCCGGTCCAAGCCAACGGTCAAGGGTCCGTCATACGTCGTCCGCGCTCGGTCATAGAGATCCTTGAGAGAAGGCGGCTTTATCTTGCCATTGGTTAGTGTGACCAGGTGTGTAAACGCAGCCATCTTTGGTTTCGCCGAAGCGAATATCCGGCCGACATCTTCGGGTGACGTGTGATGGGCTAAAATTACGCTCCAGAACTTCGCCGTTTTCAACAAGGCGGGTTTCGCGGCGGCGACGGCATGGACAAAGAGGTCTGCGCCTTTCGCCTTTTCGGCGAGGTTTTCGTTGAATTTCGTATCGCCGGATATCACGACTGAGCGGCCGCCATACTCGATTCGATAACCGAATGCGGGCTTGATGAGTTTGCCGTGATTGACTTCGATCGCGGTGACTTTCACACCGCCCTCGACGATGAAAGTGCTGCCGGCCGAAATATTTTTGGCGTCGACGGCAACGGTTTTCGCCGGCAGTTTCTGATCGGCCATCCGTGTTTTGATATCCCACGCATAGGCCTGTTCCAGCCCTTTCATTAGGTTTTCAGTGCCTTCCGGACCGCGAACTTTGAAAGCGCCTTTTCGCCGGCCGAAGGGCGAATTCAACCAACCGGTCAACCAAAGGTCGGAAATGCCGACGACATGGTCGGAATGAAGGTGTGTCAGGACCAGATAGTCTACCCGACCCAGCGGGATCTTATCTTGCCATAAGCGTTGCGTTACACCGCGCCCGGCATCGAAAAGAATGTACTTGTCGCCAGCAATAACGAGTGTTGCCGGTCCGAACCGATGCATGAAAGGTGGCGGTGTGCCGGTTCCTAAAAGGACGACTTGAAAGTCGGCCTTTTCGGCGGCCTGTGATGGCAAGGACGCCGAAATAAACCCTAGCGTCACGAGCATGACGGCTAAGAACCCAGCCTTGATACGCCTCATCGTCGTTTCTCCCTATTTATCACTCTGACTAAAGGTGACGTATTTGATTGCCTTACTGGTCAGCGGGCTGCAGCACGAAATCGAAATCGACCATGTGGAACGGTTTGGCCACATGCGCATAGCGGGCGCTTTCTTCCGTTGTCGGCGTGCGGTCGAAGGGCACGACCAGCGAGCTGCGTACGCCGAACACCGCGTCTTCCTCGATATAGTCGTCCTGGGTATTGAACAGCTCGGTTACCAGGTCGCCGTGGTCTGCGGCCTGGACCTTGACGTGCAGATGCGCAGGCCGCCAGCAATGCCGGCCGGTGGCGCGAATGAATTCGCCGCCAGGACCGTCGTCTGGCACTTCATAGGGGACGGGCCGGATCGTGCTGAAGCTGTAGGCGCCATTGTCACCGGTGAGCATCCGGCAGCGCAGATTCGTGTCGTCCTGGGTGGGATCCATATTGGAATAAAGCCCGTTGGCGGCGTTTTGCCAGAATTCGAGCATGGCGCCAGATAGTGGGTCGCCGTTTGCAGAGAGGACGCGGCCGCTGATGACAACCCTGTCGCCGTCATTATCCGCGATCATGTCGTCGCCCGGTGATAGCAGTGGCGCATTCGGCACATAGAAAGGCCCGAGCACACTAGGTGCGGTCGTTTCCTCCGGCGTATCGCTGGCGCTGACCAAATCGATGAGAGAGGTAATTCCAAAAACGTCGGAGAGCAGAATGAATTCATTGCGCTGTTCGCTGCTGATATCGCCCGCACGGCGCAGGAATTCAGTTAGAGCCGCCCATTCGTTATGTTTTAGTTCGGTTTCGCGCACCGCCTCGTGCGCCTTGCGGATGAAAACAGTCAGGAGTTCCTTGAGCCGCGCATCCTGGGTCCCGTCGATCGACTGCAGGACGGCGTCGGTGATGTTTTCAAGGGATAGGTCTTTCATGTGCGGGTTCCTCGGTTAGATCAAAATCAGGCTCAGCGCCGGGTAGGCGATCAGCAGGATCAATACGAACAGCATCGTCACCGCAAACGGAAACGCGCCGATAAAGATGTCCGCGAGCGAGATGCTGGGGTCGTTGAGTGTGCTCTTGATGGCGAAACACGAAATGCCGAGCGGCGGTGTCAACAGGCCGATTTCCGCGCCGACGACCGTGACGATCCCGAACCAAACCAAATGCATACCTAATTCTTCGACCATGGGTAGGAACAGCGGCACGACGATCAGGATGATCGACGCCGTGTCCAGAATCGTGCCGAGAAAGATCAGCATGATCACGTAGAGCGCCATGACCGCGACAAACCCCATGTCGAGATCCTGCATCCATTCGCCGAACATGGTTGGCAGCGCCGCGACGCCGAGCATCCGGCTGTACATTGATGCGGTGATGATGAGGAACAGGATCGCGGCGGTGATATAGCCTGTCTCGGTCAGTACTTCCCAAAGCCCGCGCCAGGTCATCGACCGTTTCAGCAGGGCGATGATAATTGCGACGGCTGACCCTGCGGCGCCCGCTTCCACGGCAGTAACGACACCGCCGTAGATACCACCCAGAACAACGATGACCAGGGCTGCGACCGGCAGTAGTTTTGCGGCAAACCAGGCTATGCCGGGTTCATCGGATGGCTCTTCTATCGAGGTGGGTTGTGCCGTGCCACCGATGAACCGCGGCGTGAGGTAAGCCATGGCCAAAATCAGGACGATATAGGCGATCGCCAAAATGATTCCGGGGATGATGCCGGCGATGAACATGTGGCCGACGGACTGTTCGGTTACGATCGCGTAGATGATCAGCATTGCGCTTGGCGGTATCAGCATGCCAAGCACTGAGCTGCCGGCAACGACGCCGACCGAGAACCGCTTGGTGTATTCGTAGCGCCGCATTTCGGGTACTGAAATTCGGGTAAACACGGAAGCCGAGGCGATGGACGAACCGGTGATAGCCGCGAAGACGGCATTTGCGGCAACCGTTGCAATGCCCAGGCCGCCCCGGACTTTGCGGAAGACGACGTTCGCCACGTCGTACACATCTTTGCCCAGCCCGGCTTGGCCGACGATCAATCCCATCAGCGCAAACAGCGGAATGGTCGCGAAGACCTGGTCGGACACAGCATCGGCGGTCGCTTGAGCCAGCAGGCTAACCGGCATTTGAATGTCTTCGCGTATGATCCAGACGCCGATGAAGGACACCAGGCCCAGTGCCACGGGGATGTAAACGCCGGCATAGATCAGCGCGACGATCACAACGATGGAGAGGATTCCGACTTCGACGCCGCCCATGGCGATCTAGCTTTCCACCGAATGGCGTGCATCGCCGCCAATGAGATAACGCCGGACGAATACAAGGAATTGTAAGGCCGTCACGACGCAACCGATCAGGATGACCGTCTTGATGGGCCAGACCGGGAAAGTGAAGACGCCTTCATTGCCGACATAGTAATCGTGCTCGATCGAACCCAGCAGTAGGGGAACGCTGCCAAAGACGATGATCGCCATAAAGATCGCGCCGAGTAAATCAAACGCAGCACCCATATAACGCCCGACTCTCGGCCTGCGGTCCAGGACTAGGTTGAAGAATCCATCCGAACGGGTCAGGCGGCCGCGCCTCACCGTATCGGCGAGCTGTAGAAAGATGATTCCGACCAGCGAAAGCTCGACCATCTCGATCACGCCGTCGATCGGTGCGGCAAATAATGTGCGTCCGAACGCGTCGGCGTTGATCAGGATCATCAAAATGAAAATCCAGGCGGTGCCCAATCCGTTCATGCCAGAGACCAGGCGGTCGAACAGGGAAATGAAAGCGCCGCCTTGCGGCGGCGCGTCAGTTTGGTTGGTGTCGTGAGGGGGTTCCGCCCCAGTCATTTTGGTTACTCTTTATCCCACTGCCGGACGATCGGCTGGTTAGCCGCGCGCATCGTATCCATATAGCTGCTGAGGATTGCGTTTCCCGGTAGGCCTTTTTTCTCAAGACTCGCGGCCCAATCCTTCGCCACATTCGGCATGGTGTTGGCCCATTTCGCCCGCTCGGCGGCGCTCATCTTGTGGATCTTGCCACCCATCTTGACGAAATCCTCGTAGGCTTTTGCCGATTTCGAGGCGGCCAGCTTGGACACATGATCGCGGTAGGCGATCGCAGACGCCTTGATGACGCCCTTTACCTCATCCGGCAGTTTGTTCCACCGGTCCGCGTTCATCGTGATTGCCTTGGAATTGGCGCTGCCGATATCGGCCCGCAACATATAGGGCGCGACTTCCGGGAATTTGAAGACGACCGCGCCTTCGGCCCACAGCATGGCGCCGTCAACCAGACCGGTCTTGAAATTGTTATAGTATTTGACGCTGCTGCCGCCGACGCCGACCGCGCCGAAGCCCTGCAGATAGCGCAAGTTCAGCCCGGCGCCGTTGATTTTCTTGCCGTTGAAGTCGGCAAAGGTCGTGATCGGCTCGCGGCTGAAAATCTGATAGTTGTCGAACACGGCGAGATTGGTCAGATAGACCTGATTGTATTTCTTCCAGGCTGCTTTGAATTCCGGCACGCTGTCGGCCAGCTTGTCGACCGTGCGCGCCACCAAACCCGGGTCGCTGGTCACGAAAGGCGTGGCATAGGCCACCATTTGCAACGGCACCTTGTCCGCGTGGAACACCGTGGTGACGACACCGATATCACCGAGGCCGGTCTGCAGGCCCTGCAATACTTTCTTTTTCTTGGCGATTTGTCCCGACCAGGCCTGATTCCATTTGATCTTGTAGTTGCCTTTCGCGGCCAGGCGCTTGTCGATTTCCGGTATGAAGAAATTGATGAACTCCTTCACCCAAAGCGTTTTGGGCGGATAGCCGTCGACCGCCGTCAATTTGATGGTTTCCGCTGCGACAGCGGGTTGCGTGAGAAGAGCGGCACTCGCCAGCGTCAGGCCGGTCAGGGCCGAGCGCATTCTCGATGTCCGAATGATCGTCATGATATGAGCCCCCCAGCTCGGTTGTTCCATTGCCTATCCGCCTGCCTAGGGGCAGCGGATTTTAATACCGCTAAAAAATATCAATTATTTTGCTTTCGTCAAATAAATTTCGATATTATTCGATTTTTTCCGATATAATGGATTGAACTGATCTGACGCTTAATTGAGGTGATATCCTGACCACCGTTTGTGTAAAATCGCATACCAATGCGCATCGCTGAGGGGCCACAAAAAAGGTGAATATTATCGAACGGCAAGATGCCAATGGCGCCACTTTGGCAACCGACGTCTACAGCCGCTTACGGCATGACATTCTCAGTGGCGTTTTGCCGCCGGGTGAAAAACTGCGTGTCGATTTCATGCGGGATCGCTACAGCGTCGGAAATAGCCCTATCCGTGAAGCGTTAAACCGGCTGTCCTCCGATGGTCTGGTCGTGCGGGAAGATCAAAAGGGATTTCATGTCGCACGGGTCAGTCGCACGGAACTGGAAGAACTGATCCGCACACGGTGTTGGCTTGAAGACCTCGCGTTACGGGAATCGATTGCGCATGGCGGCACGGCATGGGAAGAGAATTTAGTGCTGGCCTTCCACCGGCTTTCCCGGGTGCCGCGTTCTTCGAAAGAGCGGACCTACTCCGCGAATCCGGAATGGGAAGCGTTGCACCGGGCGTTTCATGCGGCGCTGATTGGCGCCGCCCGATCGCGCTGGCTGGATGGGTTTTGCGATCAACTGCGCGATCAGGCGGACCGCTATCGCCAATTCGCTGTCGCAGCCAGCTATCCGCGCCGCAACGAGCTCGACGAACATCGTTTGATTTTCGAAGCGGCCATCGACGGCAATGCGGATGAAGCCGTCCGCCACTTGAACGCCCACTATCAGCGCACAGCCGATATCATTTTGAATTCGGATTCGGAGTTTCTTGCCGGCGAGGCAGCCGCAGACTAAGTCCCGCGAGGATGCCTTATCTGCGATTTGAAAATCGAGTTAGATCGGTCGCTTGATTGTCCAAATATCGGTCACGGTGGAACCGGACTGACGCAACACTTTCGAGACAGGGCAGAACCGCGGTAAGTCGACTTTGACTTGTTCAAGGGAAGCATCGTCCGCGTCGGTTGTCGCTTCAATGAGAACCTCAACATCGTCGAACGGCACGTCGATCTCTTCGGTGAGCGTGACGCCGCGCCGGTCGAATTTGGAAACGACATCGACCCGAAAATTCTGGAACGCAACCCCGTGTTTGTGGGCGACCTTATGGGCGATCACATTGGTGCAGGCGGCGAGCGCGGACATCAGGGTTTCGGTAGGTGAAGGACCCTGATTGGTGCCGCCACGCTCAACGGGCTCATCGATGGTCATGCCCGTGTCGCGCACTTTGACATCTGTGCGCGAATGGCTTGGGCAGTGACCTTCCAGCCGCATGGTGACTACAGTCTTCATTTTAGGCGTTGCCATGAGGTTTCTCCTGATGCGCTAGAGGATCGTGCAGACCTGATCGAATTCGAGCCGCGGCAGCCGGCCGAACAGAGCCGTTTCGTCACCATAACCGATCGCGCAAACAAAGTTGGACCGAATGGTACTGTCCGCAAAAAAAGCCGCATCGACCTTCGCGTTGTCGAAGCCCGACATGGGCCCGGTATCGAGCCCCAGCGCCCGGGCCGCAAGCAGGAAATAGGCTCCTTGCAGGGACCCGTTCCGGAATGCCGCCGTTTCGGCCGCTGCCGGGTTGTCGGCGAACTTGTCCTTGTATTCCGGCTTATGGGGAAACAGCGTGTCGAATTGCTCAAAGAAGTTCAGGTCGTATCCGATGATTGCCACGACGGGAGCCGCTTCGGCCTTCGCGACATTGCCGGGGGCCAGCGCAGGTGCCAGGCGGGCCTTGGCCTCCTTGCTGCGCAGAAATAGTAGACGGGCCGGCTGTCCGTTATTGGCTGTCGGTCCAAACCGCATGATCTCGAAGAGTTCGTGCAGTTGATCGTCGGTAACCGGTTGGTTTTGCCAATCGCTATGTGAGCGGGCGTCCCGAAAGAGGAGATCCAGAGAGGCCTCGTCCAAGCGGGAAATTCGCGTCCGAAGGTCCCGAACCGTTTTCTGTGCAGCGACGACGTCTATGCTCATGACGCGTCGTCTTCGACGGGATTGCGGAGTGTCCCGATACCTTCGATTTCCACCTCGACCGTATCGCCCGGTTTCATCCAGACGGGTGGGGTCCGCGCATACCCCACGCCCGATGGCGTTCCGGTGGCGAGTAGATCGCCGGGCTCCAAACTCATTGCTTCACTGATGATGGACAACGCCGTGGCAACCGAAAATACCATGTCGTCGGTGTTTGCGTCCTGCATTACCTGCCCGTTCAGGCGCGTCTGCAAGCGCAGCCCCTCCGCGCCCGGCGTTACTTCGTCCGCGGTAACGAATTCCGGGCCGAACGCGCCGGTTCCGTCGAAATTCTTGCCTACCGTCCATTGACCGGTGCGGCGTTGATAGTCGCGCAAGGTCGCGTCATTGAACACGCTGTAGCCGGCAACAGCGGCTACCGCCTGCGTTTCGTTCGCCCGATGAACTGGTGCCCCGATGACCGCCATAAGCTCGCCTTCGAAGTCGAGTTGCGTTGATACTGGCGGGCGAATAATCGGCTGACCGGCGCCGACAAGGGAAAGGCGCGAACGCATGAAAATATCAGGATAGGCGGGGACTTCCGCGCCGCCTTCCTTGGCGTGTTCGGCGTAGTTGCGTCCGACACACAGAATTTTGGGTGGATCTGAAATTGGCGGCAGCAAGTCCAACGCACCGTATTCCAAATGTGCATTGCTTCCCGCGCCTGCCGCGGCTTCCGCGGCGGCGCTCAAGGCGTCCGCAATCAAAAGTCCGCGCAACGTCGACGGCAAGTTCGGTGCGGCGATCGAAAGATCAACCACGGTTTCGTCTAACCGGACACCGATTGCAGCGGCATCGTCTTTTTGAAATGCAACAATTCTCATGGGGAGACCTTCTTTAAAAACCAGCTGAGCCGGGTGTCGGTTGTGTGAAATTCGCTAAACCGAGTTTGTGTTTTACGTCGAATTTATGCTGTAATCCATAGAAAAATCGATTTTATGGTGTTTATGATCATAAAATCGAACTAAATTTTAGGAAATTGATCTTCGGCTTTGCCGTTCAACACAGTGGTCCCCCCTTTCTTCAAAACTGTCCTGCCGCTAAAATTGTCCGGACAACTGGTTTGGGCCGGTGGTGGCCCTTCTAGCGCGAAAGAGGTTTCCTTATGGATGGTTCAACGACGTCGTATCGGCATATCACGGTCAACCCGATTGCCGGTTCAATGGGTGCCGAAATCGAGGGTGTCGATCTTGCCGCGCTGAGCGATGACGTATTTGGCGAACTGTACGATGCCTGGCTGCGCAATCAGGTCGTCGTCCTGCGGGATCAAGACATTACGCCCGATCAGCAACTGGCCTTCGCCTTGCGGTTCGGTGAGATTCATTTTCATCCCTATATGAAAGGGATGGACGATCATCCGGAGATCCTCGAGATCGTCAAGGAGCCCGGCGACAACTACACTTTCGGGTCCAGCTGGCACACCGACCAAATGTTCAACCCGCAACCGGCCAAGGCCACAATGCTCTATGCCAAAGAGTCGCCCAGCGCGGGTGGCGACACGATCTTTGCCAATATGCACGACGCCTATGACGCACTTTCGGACGGTATGAAGGACATGCTGGCCGACGTGAAGACCTGGTGCGTCGGCGACCGTTTTAAGGCTGCTGGCGGATCGGCGCGTCAGGAACGTTATGCGGGAAATAAGAAGATGGCGTCGAAGGTGCGCGATCCCGGCAATCTGCAAACCGAATCCGCGCACCCGCTCTTCCGGACCCATCCGGAAACCGGGCGCAAGGCGCTCTATATCGGCAATCATGTGCAGACCCTGCACGAATTCGAGCCGGTCGAGGTCGAAGCGCTGCTGAGCTATCTGCGCGCGCATGCCATACGGCCTGAATTCACCTGCCGTGTGCGGTGGGCGCCGGGCACGCTGACGATCTGGGACAATCGCTCTGTCCAGCATTTCGCCGTGCCGGACTACAAGGAGCGTCGCCGCATGCACCGCATCACCATCGCCGGCGACACGCCGTTTTAGAAGCCGGCCTCCGGGGAAGGAGAAACGAGATGTCGCTTGCCAAACAATCTTCCGGAAACTCATTCACGATAACGCCTGTCTCAGACGCGCTTGGCGCAGAAGTATTTGGGCTCGACGTTTCTTCACCGTTCGATTCCGAGACCCTGGGCATCATCCGTGAGGCGTTTCAGCAACATCACATGCTGTGCTTCCGGGAACAGGCGCTCGAAGACGAACAGCTTGTCGCGTTTTCAACACAGTTCGGGCCGCTCGAAGTCTTTCCCGAGAAGGGGCATACCAAGGATAAGATCGAAGTCTACCATGTTGCCAATGTGTCGCTGGATGGCGAACACCTGGCGTCGGAAGACCCAAAGGTGGTTTATCAGCGCAACAATGGCCGCTGGCATACGGACAGCTCGTACCGGTACGAGCCTTCGCTCGCATCGATCCTTTACGGTATCGAAGTCCTTCCGGACGACGCCAAAGGAGGTGAAACCGGCTTCTCTAACATGCTGACCGCCTATGCGGCCTTGCCGGACGACATGAAAGCGAAGCTGGAGCCGCTGCACCAAGTGCACTCCTACGCCGACATCAGGCGGTTGGAACCCAGCATCCCACCGATGTCGGTGGAAGAACGCGATGCGTTTCCACCGGTCACGCATCCGGTGTTGCGCGTACACCCCGACCGCGATTATCAACGTTCGCTCTACTTTACCTCCAATACCAGCCTGGAAATCGGCGGCATGACTTTGGAGGAAGGGAAAGCGTTGCATCGCTGGCTGGTCGATTATGTCAGCCGGCCGGAATTCTGCTATTTCCATCGCTGGCGCAAGAACGATCTGGTGATGTGGGATAACCGTGTCCTGCTGCACCGGGCAATCGAATATGATTTCGCACATTACCGCCGTGTTCTGCGACGCACTACGATCGGCGGTGACAAGACGATCATGGGCCCCTTTTGGCCAGAGGCCCGCACGGCTGCAACTGGTCGCTAGAAGTCTTGCGTGCCGCATGCTGTTTCCGAATTGAGCGGTTGCCCAACCAGCGCGTAAGATGCGCGATGTGGAACCAGATAAACGAACTATCGAGTGCCGCCCCGCTACCGATGAGGATTTTGCGTTCTTATGGGCGCTTTATCGCGTTTCGATGAAGCCGCTTACCGAAGAACTTTTACAATGAAATGCAGAGCGCCAGAAAGCGGTCATACGAAACGCGCTGGTACAGAACGGTGCCAAAATCATAGTTGCGGATGACACGGATGTTGGATGGCTTTACGTGAGTAAAAGATCCACAGAATACCATCTTGGACACCTATATATTCGCGATATAGAACAAGACCGCGGCATTGGAACGATCATTATGCGGCGTTTGTTAAACCGGGCTCAGAGTGAAGGCGTGGCAGTTACTCTCGACGTTATGAAGAACAACCGGGCACAAAATTTTTATGAGCGGCTTAGGTTCAAAGCCGTTGGGGCCTCCGAATATAAAATTGAAATGCGATGGCAAGCGAAAATCTAATGGCTGCCGTCTACTCCAACCGGATCTGTGCCATCAGCCGGTGGATGATGACCGGGATCGTGATCCAGTAAATGACGAGGAATATCATCGCCCCTCGTTCGCTGCGGATGCCGACTTTTGGGGCGAGCTGTTTTGGAAAGTTGGGCTTCCAAAAACAGAATGCCGTGATGGCGGCGATGGCGAACACATAAATCCAATTTGTCGGCGCCATCGCTCTTAATCCCCTTCTGTTTGCTCTCCTGCTCGGAGGCACGACGGCTGGCTTCCGCGACATTCGACGCCCAGATATCGCGTGTTTCACGCACCTTTTGTCGCACCTGTTGCGTAACAAGAGCCAGGAATGCTGTAATTCTTCAGCCTGTTTAACGGTCGTTGCCGTATGAGCGAACAAAAAACAGGCAATGAATAGGATAAGAGAGAAAGAATCCCATGAAAATCGGCACTGATTTAAGCGTGTTGGCACAGGCGGGACGGTCTGATGCGGCGGTTCTCGCGGAACATTTGGCGTTGGGTGATTTGGCGGAACCGCTTGGCTTCGACTCGCTGTTCGGATTGGAACACCATTTCACCGGCTACTCCATGTCGCCGCACCCCTTGCAGTTACTCAGCTACTACGCGGGCAAAACGAAGCGGATCACGCTCGGTACCTGTGTCATCGTGCTGCCTTGGCACGATCCGATCCGGGTTGCCGAACAGATTGCCTATCTTGACCTGCTCTGCGGTGGCCGTTGCATGTTTGGTTTCGGGCGCGGTGCCGCGACCACGGAATATGCCGGCTTCCGAATTCCGATGGAGGAAGCCCGCCCGCGCTTCGCCGAGTCAGCGCAATTGATCACGAAGGCCTTGAGTGAAGAGGTTTTCGATTGGGACGGTGAATTCTACAAAATTCCGAAAATGTCGATCCGGCCGCGCCCGATGTCGCACCCAGAACGGCGCTTCTATGCTTCCTCGGTCAGCCCGGAATCCGCCGAGATCATGGCCAAGCTCGGATTCGGCATGATGGTGATCATGCAGAACGAATGGGTTAAGGCGGCCACCGACATCCAAAGTTTCCGCGACATCGCCATCAGCGTTGGACATACGCCGCGCCCGCCGGTCATTTTGACCAACGTTTCGGTCGCCGAGTCCCGCGAGGAAGCGCATGACCGCGCGATGGAATATCTTGGTGCGAAATGGGATTCGATCGACAACCACTATAATTTTTCGGACGGCCACTTGGCGACCGTGAAGGGTTATGAGTCCTACGGGAAGATGGCGAAGACCTACTCCAAGCTGAAGGATGCGGAAGCACGGAAGAAGATGACCGACTTCTACGTCAAGATTCAGATCGTTGGCACACCGGACGACTGCATTCAGCAGGTCCGGGAACTCCGGAATCTGACCGGCACGGATCATATGGTTTGCGACTTCTCCTATGGCGGCATGCCGCATGAAGACGGTGAGCTGAACATGCGGCTGTTCGCGGACCGCGTGATGCCGGTTCTGCAACGCGACTCAGCCTTTACGGGTCCCGTTGAGGTGCCCGGCCTGCAAGGCGAACAGCAGGACGACGTCTTCGCACCGGCGTAGGGGGCGTCAGAAAAACGTCGCGATCTGATCGAGTGATTTCTTGACGGTCGCGTGCGCCGGGATCTCGGCATGTTTGTCGGGATACCCGGTGACGAGAAGAATATAGGGCTTGTCGCTTTTCGGGCGCTCGCAGATGTCGTTCAGAAATCGCATGGGTGCCGGCGTATGGGTCAAGGTCGCGAGCCCGGCATTATGCAGAGCGAGGATCAAGAAGCCGGTCGCGATCGAAACCGATTCCGGCACATAGTAGTTCTTGTATAGTTTGCCATCCGCGCCGCGGCTTCTGCGCTCGCCGAATATACAGATCAACCAGGGCGCAGTTTCCAGAAACGGTTTTTCCGGATCGGTCCCGATCGGTTTCAAGGCCTCTAGCCATTCCTCGCCGGCGCGCTCAGCGTAAAAGGCGCGCTCCTCCTCTTCCGCTTTCTCGCGGATCGTTTTCTTCTTCGCCGGGTCGCCGACAACGGCAAAATGCCAGGGCTGATGATTGGCCCCGCTTGGCGCAGCGCCGGCGGTCAACAAACACTGCTCGATGATGTCGCGCGGCACCGGTCGGTTGGAAAACTGCCGGATCGAGTGGCGTTTACGTGCAAACTCATAAAATTGCAGCGCTGATTTCCGCATCTCCGGCACGCTTTGTTCTTGATAATCGGGAAGCGGGATAGGGTGAAATTCATCGCTGTCCTTGCCGTCCGACATGACCGGTCCTCCCGTGTACAAATTAGAATTCGCGAACAATATGGTTGCCTTTGAAGGAGTCAACGCGGCTGCAGATTATCTAAACTGATTAGGTAATTGTTAAGATGAAGCAGGGAAACTGTTTTCTTTTTAGCGAATTGGCCAAGAGGCGAATTTTGACCGGCATACCGCCACATATTGGCGTAAACCTTCCGAGTGAAGCGCTCTGTTTCAACATTATCGAGAATTGCGCTGATGCGGTTGTCGTCGCCGATACGGATCAGAAAGTCACCTATATAAACAAATCCGCTGAGACGATGTTCGGTCACGCAAGCGGAAGCATCATCGGAAAACCTTTCCACCTCCTTATCCCGGAGCGGGTTCGCAACAGGCATCATACGCTAACGGATTCATTTCGCGGCTCCAGCGAGGCGTCGCGATTCATGGACAGCCGCGACGTAACGATCCATGGCCTGCGCGCCGACGGGTTGGAATTTCCGGTAAACGTCTCGATCCTCAAGGTGGGTCGCGGCGCCGATATGGCACTAGTCGCGATCGTCAGGGATGTAACGGAGCAAAAGAGGTTCGAGCGGGAACTGGAGAAAATTGCCAGTACCGACCCGCTAACGGGGATACTCAATCGACGCACATTCTTGCCGCGCGCGGAAGCAGAGTACGCGAGGGCCCGGCGCTATAGCCGTCCGATGACATTTGCTATGGTCGATATCGATCGTTTCAAAACGATAAACGACAGGTTTGGCCACAGCGTTGGAGACCAGGCGCTTTGTCATGTTGTCGACGTTCTCTCCATGGGACTGAGACTGACAGATGTGCTGTGCCGTTGGGGTGGCGAGGAGTTTTCGTTGATCCTAACGGAAACGGATGAAAAGTCGGCGCTCATCACAATGCAACGGCTGAGACGGAGCGTTCAAGAAACGCCGCTCGTTAGGGATGATAAATCCGATGAGCCAATTCACATGACGGTCAGCATTGGCTTTGGCAGTGTTGAAGCCGGTGAAGAAACATTGGACACGTTAATCAATCGAGTCGATCAAGCGCTATATACCGCCAAACGCACGGGCCGAAACAAGGTCTGCGCCATTGATGATATTTCATCAAAAGTGATCGACGCGGCCTGATCACTAGCAGGTCCAGAACATTTCCTGGTCAATCGATTCACCGCCGCGATCGTTCTACTCGCGCGCTGTATTCTTCCCAACTGAGGCTTTTTCCCGCCGGCGTCTAGTATGTGCATAGTGGCAGGAAGTGCGGCATGCCACAGGGGAGAGGTTCAATGAACAGCAACAAACTTTGGGTCGGCACATGGGCCACTGCACCGGCACCCAGTGTTGCGGGTCATGGCTTCGACAATCACACAATTCGGATGACGCCGCGGGTCAGTATTGGCGGCGACACCATTCGAATTCGGATATCGAACGCCTATGGGGCCGGCAATCTTGCAATCGGCGCCGCCACAGTCGGTATCCAGGACAAGAGCTCGGCGATCATCGAGGATTCGGGACGCAAGATTACCTTTGCCGGTTCAAGCTCGGCAATTGTGGCGGCGGGGGCGTTTGTAATCAGTGACCCGGTCGAACTCGATGTGGCGCCGCTGGCCGATCTGGCCGTTTCTCTTTATCTGCCGGGCGAAATTCCGCCTGCGTTTCAGATCACCGGCCGCTACGCCCGGCAAACCAATTATATCTCGCCGCCGGGCGACTTTTCCGATGCAATCGAAATGCCGGTTGGCAAGATTACCGATGAGTGGTTTTTCGTCAGCGGCGTCGACGTTCTGGCATCAGAAGAGACCGGTGGTGTGGTCGCACTTGGCGACTCGCTGACCGATGCCAATATTTCCACGCACGATACGTATAGCCGTTGGCCGGATCAATTGGCGCGACGTCTCGCAGCGCGGCAAGGCGGCCGGCCGCTTGGGGTGATGAATCAAGGGCTGGGCGGCAACCGGATTTTGCACGATCTGCGCGGGGATAGCGGCTTACGCCGGTTCGACCGTGATGTATTGGCTCAGCCTGGCGCAACCCACGCCGTGGTCATGCTCGGTACGAACGATCTACGCAACCGCATTGCCAAGCCGGAACAGGAAGCCACTGCCGACCGGATGATCGCCGGCATCGGCCAGATGGCGTTGCGGGCCCGAGGGCACGGGCTCAAATTCATTGCCGCAACATTGACGCCATTCGGAAACGAAACCTTCCTCCCCGGTGCCTGGAAACCGGTGCGCGAAGAACATCGCATCGCCTTCAATGACTGGATCCGCCAAAGCGATGTGCTGGATGGCGTCGCCGATTTCGACGCAGCGCTGCGCGACCCCGAGCGTCCAACCCAGATGTTGCCGATCTACGATTGCGGCGACGGGCTCCACCCAAGCGACGTTGGTTATTGCAGGATGGGTGATGCGATCGATCTCGCCTTGTTCGATTGAGTGTGGGCCTGCGGGTTTTCGCGATTAGGTCAATACCGCTATCATCAGGCATAAATTGCGAGATAGGTTGGCGATCATGGCGATAGAAACAATGCCCCTTTCCGGCTCTATCGGCGCTGAAGTCAAAGGCGTCGATTTGGTACAACTAGGCGATGCCGGATTTTCCGGTATTCATCGCGCTTTGCTGGATCACGCGGTCCTGTGCTTTCGCGATCAGGAACTGACGCCGGATCAGCAGCTGGCTTTCGCGAAACGCTGGGGCGACATTCATTTACATCCCTATCTCGATGGTTTACCCGATTGTCCGGAAATTATCGAGATCGTGAAGGAAGCGGGCGAGCGTAACCGCTTCGGTGATCACTGGCACACCGATCAGATTTTCACGCCCCTGCCCGCCATGGCGACGATGCTGTACGCGAAGGAAGTACCCGCGGCCGGCGGCGATACGATGTTCGCCAGTTTGACCCATGCCTATGATGCGCTGTCGGACGGAATGAAGGAACTGGCCTGCCGGCTTCGCACCTATAATCTCTACGACAAGCAGGCGCCCCGATCGCGCCAGATGGCCGCGAAGATCCCCGATCAGGACAAGCCGGCGGCACCGGCAATTCATCCGCTGGTGCGGGTGCATCCGGAAACCGGGCGGCGCGGTCTTTATTTGAACGAAATGCAGACGACGCGGCGCTTCGACGGCATGACGGAAGAAGAAAGCCGGCCGCTAATCGAATATTTGCTGCGCCATGCGACCCGGCCTGAATTCACCTGCCGGATCCGCTGGGAGGTGGGCACCTTGGCGATCTGGGACAATCGTTGCCTGATGCATCTGGCGCTGGACGATTATCCCGATCATCGTCGCGTGATGCACCGGATCACGCTCAAGGGCGATGCCACGATCGGAGTCGATCAAACCGATATCGCCGCATGAGCCTTGAAGAGGCCGTCGCGCCTTTGCTCGATGCGCTGACGCGGATGCAGACGGCGCAACGCCATTTGCATCCTATTCATATGGAGCAGTTAAAGCTGACGGTTGGTGACGCCGAAGCACCGCTTCGGGCGGCCTTTGACGGGCTTACCGGAACCGGTTCGGCCATCGAAGACGATGTTCGGACGTCCATGGAACTGACCTTGAAGGCGTTGACCGCCTTCCGCGAAGTGCCGCAGGACCCGGAAGGGATATTTCAGGCCTACCGCGCGCTTCGCTACACGCCCTACGCGATGGAAACGCTCTTCCCGGCGGTATCCGTTTCACCCGCCGTGAACGCCTTCTTTCTTGAAGAGCACCGGCACCGCGACACGGCATTTCTGGCGCGACTTGCCAGCCCAACGCCGGATTCCGGGGTCCTGCATTTCGAAAATGAGCGCGGCAGCAAGGGCGGTTATTCCCTCTATGTGCCGGAGACCTATGATCCCGATAATCGTTACCCGGTCGTCGTCGCGCTGCATGGCGGGGCGGGACATGGGCGCGGCTTCTTGTGGACCTGGCTGAAGGAAGCCCGCAGCCGGGATTTCATTCTGATCAGCCCGACCGCACGGGGCAATACCTGGGCGCTGATGGGCCCTGATATCGACAGTGAAAATCTCGACGCGATGTTGGAGGCGGTCCGCACCCGCTGGTCGATTGATGAGGCCCGCATGCTGCTGACCGGCATGAGCGACGGCGGTACCTTCACCTATCTTAGCGGGTTGCGGGCGGCGTCGCTCTTTACGCACCTGGCACCGATTGCGGCGAGTTTTCACCCGATGATGCTGGAGATGATCGACACGCCCAAGATCGCCGGGCGGCCAATCTACCTCACGCACGGGACGCATGACTGGATGTTCGATGTCGAGGTCGCGCATCAGGCGAACCAGGTCTTCAGTGCGATGGGTGCGGATATCACTTTCCGCGAAATTCCTGATCTCGCACATACCTATCCTCGTGACGAGAACCCGCGGATACTGGATTGGTTTTTGTCTGTTTAGAAGATGTCCCTATACACGGGATAACTCCAATCGGTGCGCAGATTATTCCAGCGAATGCTATGCCGCCTTGTATTGGCAGATTGCCTCGATCAACTTGTCCATCACGGCCTTGACGGCGGGAAAGCCGTCCGTCCGTTTGAAGGTCTCCGTATCGATGAACATCCGCTTGTTGATTTCAACGAAGATGCTTTCGATGCCGTTTGTCGGGTCACTGTGCCGTCGCGTGAGATAGCCTCCGTAATAGGGAAAATTGACGCTGACCGAATGGCCTAGCCGTTCAAGCGTCTTGGTGACGAACTGTAGAAATTCGGGCGTGCAGGTCGTTCCATGCACATCGCCAAGGTTAAAGTCGGCGCGTGGTTCGCCTGGATCCGCATGAGTTGGTGCACCGACCGCAGACATGCAGTGGCAGGAAATCTGATACGCTCGCCCATGCGCCGCCTTCATGTTTGTAAGAACGCGCGACAGTTCCTGGTGATAGGGTTCATGGAAATTGTCGAGCCGCGCCTGGACTTCCTCGATCGTCAGTTTCCGTTCCTGCATGTCTTCGCCATAGCGTGACAGGCGCTTAATCAGTCCCAGACCGCGTTCGGTAAAATCGCTTTGCTCGATAGGGCCCGGCCACGATCCTTCGATCTGCCGCTCATCGATATCCGCGGCGCTCCGGTTGGTGTCGACATAGGTATTCGGAAAGCAGGCATAGAGCATGGTCGCACCAAGTTCCGGTGCTTTGCCGCATAGCTCTTCGACATACATCGAGACATTGTCGTGCAGGACCGAGAACGGAATAGGTGAACGGAAATCATGCGGATATTCGCGCCCGCTGCGCGACACGTCGACAAGCACGGGAATCGGTTCAGCTGCCGGTTCGTAGCGCAGAAAGACGCCGGGACGAGCCTCGATGGAACCTGCCATGAACTCTCTCCTTTGCGGATTGCGTGCGATCAACAACAGTAGCGTTGCGGCAAAGGACCCCGCAAGCCGACACCGGTAACGGAAATTCGCCTGAGCGAATCGCCGAGCTCAATCCGTCGATCCCAGCGCCCCTGGTGGCTTTTGCGCCTGCAGCGCTTTACGAAAATTGTCCTGGAACGTATCGAGCGTCTCCAGGATGAGGTTCCGGCAAGTTTCCTCGACCATCCGTTCGAGGAGGAACTTGAGTCCGTTCAGGCCGCCGAACAAAGGCCCGATGCTCAACGTTGCGGCGGCACCAAGCATGCTCACTCTACCAAGGACGGGACAGCTACCGGGGTTGCGTTCCTGAAACTCGAGCGCGCTTCCAAGATAAGGCTGTTCCAAGAGCATTTCGTTCTCCTCGCCTTCCGCCGGCGTAAAGCGGTCGCGCCACCGCAGCATGTGAGGGGCGAGGGCGGCCATTTCCGGACGCCGCGCGATATCCATGTCGAACCCGGTCCCAAAAATGAGGAAATCGAACCGGTGTTCCCCGTTCGGCGTCGTGACGACCGCTTTGTCGCCGTTCAGGCGAGTGGTTGTCCAGGGGCTGCCGAGGTTTAGGCTAAAATTCGTATGTGCGAGCGCACGCTGAACCGTATGCCGGGGTGGCGGGATCGGCGTTTCGACAATGGTCTTAATGAATTGCCAACGATAGGGGTCGGGCAAGCTGGCGAAGTGCCGCATGAAGCCGGCATTTTCCAAACCCCTTTTTGCACTCAGCCAGGGTAGCTCCGGCCGGCGGCAGAACAAGGATGCATTGGCGGCACCATTCTCGATGGCCGTAATCGCATTGTCGAAAGCGGAGGCGCCGGCACCGAGGACGCCCACATCCGCACCCCGCCAGCGAGCGAAATCGATAACATCGGAAGAGTGGGCCCACCGGTCTGCCGGTATATTCCGAACAAGGTTCTGGGGAACGCGCGGCCCCCCACTGCCGAGCAATCCCGTTGCCATGATGAGCCTGCGCGTAAGGAGCGTTTCCGTCGTGCCGTTTCGACGGACCGTCACACGCACTGCGTCGGCGTCGCCTTCGATGGCAAGGACTTCCGTGTCATTGCGGACCGGAATGTCCAGCGTGTCACGGAACCATTCCAGATATCCGAACCACTCCAGCCGGGGCACGCGGTCCAACGCCGTCCAGGAGGTGCGACCGAACTTCGCTTCCCAGTATGCCTGCACCGAAAGGCTGGGGATGCCAAACTCGATTCCCGTTAGCTGCTTGGCTGTGCGCAACGTTTTCATTCGGGCATAGGTCATCCAAATCCCCTCTTGCCCGCGAGGCGCCTGGTCGACGACTAAAATATTCGTGACCTTGGACCGCATCAGTCCCCACGCGAGGCCCATCCCGTAAAGCCCTCCGCCGACGATGAGAACATCGAGGACCGGTTTGCCGTCCATATTGGCCGCGGGCGGTACCCAGGGCTGATAGGTGTGGCGGAATATATCGATCTCGCGATGCACCTGGCTTTCCAGCCAGTCCAGGCCGGGGGCGTCGCCGGAAACGTCATTCGTCATGGTTCATTACGCATCGTTTGGTTGCCTGTTCGCATTGCTTCTTCAGTCCGCTGCCAAGATGAGCGCGCTGCCCAATCCGCCTGCCGCGGCAATTGTGGCCAAGCCTGGAGCCTTTTCGCCATAGCGTCGCAAATCGTGATAGAGGCGGACCGACAGGATCGCGCCTGACGCGCCGATGGGGTGGCCGCGGGCTAGGGCGCCGCCGCGGCGGTTGATGGTGGCGGGATCGAGGCCGATGCCGTCGATGCAGGCGATGGCCTGCACGGCGAAGGCTTCCATTATTTCGACAAAGTCAAAGTCCGTGGGGCCCAGCGAGAGCCGTTTCATCAAATCCTGTGCGGCTTGGATCGGGGCCAGGGCGGGGCAGGCCGGGTCGCCGCCGCGCGCGGCGCTCCCAAGAATAGCGACAGCTTGCTTTCGAAGGCCATATGCCTTTACCGCCTTTGCGTTCGCGACGATGACTATGGCCGCGGCATCCGCTTCGACGGCGATGGTGGCCGATGTCAGTCCGCACGTATCGCTTCCGGCCAATCGGGGCAGGCGGCGACACAGCGTGGGAGACAGTGCG
>JAJFJB010000216.1 GCA_021774435.1 Alphaproteobacteria bacterium | reverse complement strand
ACTGCCGCCGCGGCACCGGCGTCCATTTGAACATGAAAGCATTTTCGGGATCGGCATATTGCGCCCGTTGCGCATAAACCGTTTCGTCCGTCGCCTTGGCTGCCGTCTGCATCACGTATTCCTCTTCGCATAAATCTAATTCATACCTTAGCGCACCCGAATTCATTTGTACCATCATACCGACCGCCGGTACTGTCGCGCTTCAGATCTTCACATGCAGTCTCAACCATGACCGACCCCCGACAGCCGACGGGACCCGTTTCCCGCCTCGCCCGCCTGCCGTTCTTCTATGGCTGGGTGGTGATCGGGACCGCCTTTATCACCATGGCCATCGGGGTCAATGCACGCACCGCCTTCTCGCTTCTGTTTCCGCCAATCCTGGATGAATTCGGCTGGACCCGTGGCGCCGTCGCCGGCGTCTTCTCTGCGGGGTTCATTGCCAGCATGGTGTTTGCGCCAATTACCGGAATTCTGCTCGACAAGTACGGGCCGCGCTGGATGATGCCGGTCGGCGCCATCCTCACCGCCATCGGCTTGGCGCTTGCCACGGTGTCGACCGAACCCTGGCACTTTTATGTTGCGCTCGGCGCGTTTGTCGTCGCGGGCAGCGTCTTCATCGCCTATATCGGCCACGGTATTTTCCTGCCGAACTGGTTCGCCCGCAAACGCGGACTCGCGATCGGGATTGCGTTTTCCGGCGTCGGCATCGGCGCCATTTTCATATTTCCCTTTCTACAAACATTAATAGAATCCGCCGGCTGGCGTGAAGCGTGCTGGGCCCTCGCCGCCTTGCTGATTGTCGTCGTCGTTCCGCTAAATATCGTTTTCCAAAGGCACCGGCCTGAAGATATCGGTCTGCGGCCGGATGGCGATACCGATGCCTCGGATGCAGTGCGGCACGCCAATGGCGGCACCCCCAACAATATTGTCGACCGCGACTGGACCGAAACGGACTGGACCGTCCGCCTGGCCATCCGGACCGCTCGTTTCTGGTGGTTGGCCGTCGGGTTCTTCTGCGCGCTTTTCGTTTGGTATGCCATCCAGGTCCATCAAACCAAATATCTGATCGAATCCGGATACGATTCAACGCTTGCCGCCTTCGCGCTCGGGCTGGTGGCACTATTCGGCGTCGCCGGACAAATATCGATCGGGCACTTTTCCGACCGGCTCGGCCGGGAATGGGGTTGGACGATCAGCCTGTCGGGATACGCAATTTGCTATGTCCTGCTCGTCGCGATTGAAAGCAATCCGTCCCAGTTGCTCCTCTACCTGATGGTTGGTACGCAGGGCATGATGGGCTATGGGCTCGCTGCCATGTTTGGCGCCATCAGTATCGAAATATTTCAAGGCAGGCATTACGGTGCGATATTCGGCACGCTTAATGCCGCGTCCACTCTCGGTGCGGCGACCGGTCCCTGGGTCTTTGGCCTTACATATGACCTGACCGGCAGCTACGCACCGGCATTTTGGCTCGCTGCGGCGCTTAGTCTGCTCTCGATCCTTTGCATCTGGTGTGCCGCACCGCGCAAAGTCCGCCTCGTCGCAGGACAGGCCGTTCGTCAGTAGTCAAGCGACTATTGATCACACGGGTCAGCGTCATGGCGAACTGCCGCGGCGCCAAACAGCTTCTATCAAAGGGCGCGTGTGTCTACGATTAGTACCTAGCCAGAAATCAATCTGGGCAGATCGCATAGAATGGTGAAGCGGCGTCATGAAAACAAATCTCTTAGTAAACGTTCCCGTGTTCCCCGGCGGGCTCGACGGGTTATCGGACGATTTTGACATCAGCCACATCCTCGACGACCAGCAACGCACCGACTTTCTGAAATCGGATGGCGCCGCGATAGAGGCCGTTCTGACAAACGGAACGAAGGGCCTGACAGCAGAGGAATTGGCACTATTGCCGAACCTCAAGCTCATCTCGTGCATTGGCGCCGGCTACGACCGGGTCGATATCAGCGCGGCGAAACAACGCGGCATTGCGATCAGCCACGGTCCAGGAACGAACGATATTTGTGTTGCAGATCATTCCGTCGCACTGCTCTTTTCGATCGTGCGACGTATCCCTTCCTACGACACGCACGTCAAAAACGGCGGATGGAAAACCGCCGCGGATAGCTGGCCCATCCTGACCGGTAAGACGCTCGGGATACTGGGTCTGGGACGGATTGGCATGCGCATCGCGGCGCGGGTCAGCGGCTTCGATATGGCGGTCCATTATCACAATCGAAACAAGCGCGACGATGTCGACTTTACCTATGAACGATCCGCCGTTGATCTCGCGGCGGCATCGGACTTTCTGATTGTTGTCTGCCCCGGCGGCAAAGCAACGCATCACCTGGTCAACGCGGCGGTCCTCGAAGCGCTTGGCCCGGAAGGCTATCTCGTCAGCGTCGGACGCGGCTCAGTCGTCGACAACGACGCACTCGTCTCCGCCTTGCACAACGGTACCATCGCAGCGGCCGGTTTGGACGTATTCGACGGCGAACCCGAGGCACCGCAAGCGCTCCTGGAAGCCCCCAATATCACCATCACGCCTCATATCGCCGGTCGCGCCCCCGAGGCTCAAGCGCAGATGATCGATCTATTCCAGCGAAATTTAAAAAACTTCTTTTCCGGCGCCACGCTCGCCACGCCGATCCCGGAAATGGCGGTCGATTGACCAAGCGTGAAATCGCAAGATTAACGGCCATGTCCGCGTTTCCCCAAAACTTCTCCCGGCCAATTCACCCGAGGTCTTGGACGTTATCGAGGAACATCGCCGACAGCCAAATCTGAAGCGTGCGCGACGTAAACGTTACAGGTTCCAATTTCATGGGCCAAGAGTTCGTCGCGATCAATATCACGGTCACAGTAGACAACCAGGCAGCTCAGAATATCGAAGACCTTCGCCCGGATGTGCAATCCAACCGTTTCGCAGGGTAGCCCATATGTTGGCGGAGGCTTCCTCCGATAAGCACCCGGTACTCATTTCCACGCCGCACAAACATTGCTGCGGAACGT
>JAJFJB010000215.1 GCA_021774435.1 Alphaproteobacteria bacterium | reverse complement strand
GCTGGATTTGATAAGGATGCGGCAGCGTATCAGGGCGTTTTGCGGCTTGGATTCGGTTTTGTCGAAACAGGAACGGTTACGCCGCGCCCGCAGCCAGGAAATCCCAAGCCGCGCTTGTTTCGTTTGCGGGAAGACGCTGCGGTTATTAACCGCTATGGCTTCAACAGCGCGGGTTTGGACGTAACTGCCGCGCGGCTGAAGTTGCGCGGGAACGGCATTGTCGGCGCCAATATTGGGCGAAATAAGGATAGCGAAGACGCAGAAGCTGATTATGTCGCCGGCGCCGAGCGGCTTGCACCGCTGTCAGATTATCTGGTCATCAACGTTTCTTCACCGAATACGCCGGGATTGCGCGCGCTGCAGGACCGTACGCAATTGTCGGGATTAATTGCCGTTACGCGCAAGGCCGCAACAGGCGCATGCGGCGGCGAATCACGCCCGCTTCTTGTTAAAATTGCGCCGGATCTGACCACCGAAGATAAGCAGGATATTGCCACGGTGGCTCACGAGTCAGGGGTCGACGGGTTGATCATTTCCAACACGACCATCACACGGCCGTCCGACCTAAAAAGCCGCGATATACATGAAGCCGGTGGCCTGAGCGGGGCGCCGTTATTTCCAATCACGCGCGATCTGGTAGGGGAGATGTACCGCCTTACGCAAGGAAATCTGCCGATTATCGGGGTCGGGGGCATTGCGAGCGGAGTGGACGCGTATGCGATGATCCGCGCTGGCGCGAGCCTTGTTCAACTCTATACTGCATTGGTTTTTCAGGGGCCCGGGTTGATTCCAAGGATCAAGAACGAACTCGCGGCACTGTTGCGGGCAGATGGTTTCGACCGGGTAATTGATGCGGTTGGTGTCGACCATCGCTGACGGGCTTGCCCGCAGAACAACACCCGCGTAACGTCGCCGTAACAGTCTTCGCGTGGAAAGGCGAAATTCGTGCCGATCGTATGGCATATTGTCATTGCAGCGAGTTACGCCTCACTTGCGGCCTTCGTCGCCGTCGCATTGTTGTGGTTGGGCAACGGTCCTGACTTATGGACAGCTTCGCTTCTGGGCTTTGCCCTATTTTTGTGCGGTGCCCTGATCCATGAATGGATAACACGTCGGGACGCGACCCGGCGTCTCGTGCGGCGATTGAATGTTCTTCGAAAAGCATATGGGCAAAATCGTGAAGACTTGACCCGTGCTCGCGACGAAGTGCGCCGTATCTATGAAGCGCTGGAACGTGCCGGACATATGGAAACGGGCGCCGACAGTATTGGAATCCGTCAGGTGGCGGCAGAGGTGAAGGTGTTGCATTCCCTCGTCGAACAACTCTACTCCGACCAATCATCGGATGCCGACACGCGGACCAAAATCATGTCGGTTGAATTACCGTCGGATGTGCGCGAAGCGGCGGCGGTCGAGTTGGCAAGCTCTACCGGTGAAAAGTTTCGCCAGGTCAATGCGCTGGATGACAGTGCGATCCTGGATATCGTCCGTGATGGCCTGCGGCAGGACCGGGTTGATTTGTACTTGCAGCCGATTGTTAGCTTGCCGCAGCGAAAACGGCGTTTTTTTGAGTGTTTCAGCCGTATCCGCGCCGGTGACGGCACGATGATTTTGCCCGAACAATATATCGGCGTGGCCAAAGACAACGGGCTGATCACAGCCATCGACAACATGCTGCTGTTCCGCTGCGTTCAGTTACTCCGAAAAACGCAGCGGAATAATTATGCGACGGCATTCTTCTGCAATGTCTCGCCACATACCATCGCGGACCGTCCTTTCTTTCAGGAGTTCATCTCCTATCTAGAGAGTTGCCCCGACCTGGCGCCATGCCTAGTCTTCGAGTTTTCTCAGGATCATTTGGGCAATTTCACGGCAGAAGCGACTGCGGATTTGCGGCGATTGGCCGATGTCGGGTACCGATATTCCATGGATCAGGTGACGGATCTTCAGTTTGATTTGAACAACCTCATCGACAAGAACGTACAGTTCGTGAAGATCCAGGGCGATCTCCTGCAAAGCCTTAAGGACAGTGATGGAGGGTTGGCGGGGGTCGGCGCTATCAAGCAGACGATGGATGCCGCGGGTATCGATCTTATCGCGGAGAAGATTGAAACGGAGCAAATGCTTGTCGAATTGCTCGATTACAGCATTGATTTCGGGCAGGGCTATTTGTTTGGTGAGCCTCGTCTTAGCAAGGACCCGCCTGACGAATTCCTGGAAGAAACCGTGGACGCAGTGGCGGAACTTTAGCGCATGACAATAAAAATAATCGATGGCCTGTCGGAGGTCGCGGACCACTACGCGCTGTTTCTCGTCGATCAGTGGGGCGTTCTGCACAATGGTGAGTCGCCGCATGACGGTGCGATCGAGGCACTCCGCGCGCTTCGGGCGATGGGCAAGACAATCATCATCTTGTCAAACTCGGGGAAGCGGCTATCGATCACCATGCCTCGCATGGAAGCAATGGGCTTCGGCAGAGACTGCTTTGACCATTGCGTGA
Source organism: Alphaproteobacteria bacterium (assembly GCA_021774435.1). GTDB lineage: Bacteria > Pseudomonadota > Alphaproteobacteria > UBA8366. The sequence continues at coordinate 12,328 of JAJFJB010000215.1, read as the reverse complement.
CCTCTGGCGAGGAGGTCTGGCAGGCGCTGCACACCCGTGACGAACCGTTCTATTCGGCGTTGGGACCACGTTGCTATCTTTTTTCGTGGGACGGCGACACGCGCATCATCGACGGTCTCGAATTGACGGCCACAAGCGATATCGATGAAGCCGATTTCATCCTGAATACGGGCACGGTCAGCGGCACGATTAATCTGGATGAGTATGAACCGATTCTGCGCCGGGCGGTCGAACGCGGATTGCCGATGATTTGCGCCAATCCCGATTTTGTCAGTGTCGCACCGGATGGGAGCCTTGCCATTTGTCCGGGCGCGACGGCACGGCGTTATGAAGAGCTTGGCGGTAAGGTCGATTATCGCGGCAAACCGCATGCGCCAGTTTATAAAAAGTCCCTGTCCCATGCGCCGGAGGCGCGTCCCGTTCTGGCGATTGGTGACTCGCTCTACCATGATATCGGCGGCGCGAACGGTGCGGGCATTGATTCATTGTTTGTCGCAGGCGGAATCCATGGTGCAGATTTGGATTTGGAAGCCAATCCCCATCTTGACCCGGCGCGATTAAGTGCCTTGTACGAGAAGGAAGGGCAGACGCCGACTTACGCGATGGCGAAATTTCATTGGTGATGTACATTCCTCGCCTCACGGCTTGTTGACCGGGCGAAGGAGCTCTAGCCCGTTATAATCTTTGGGACGCTCAAGCGGATTGAGGAGAAATTGCGCATGCTTCCCAGGACTTTCTGTCTGACCCTCGTTGCATCGGCCTTTTTGGCGATGGCGCCTCCGGCCTTGGCTGCAAACACCGCGCCTTACGCGGGGACGCACACGGTCAAGACGGCGTCAGGATTCAAGGCGCTTTGGGATAAGCTCGAAAGCGCGGTGGAGGCGAACGGCATGTTTGTTGTCACCCGGGCGAGCGCGTCGCGGGGCGCGTCGGGCCGGGGTATCAAAATACCAGGCAATCTCGTTATTGGGGTCTATCGGAACGATTTTGCCGTACGCATGCTCAAAGCCAGCATTTCCGCCGGTATCGAAGCCCCGCTCCGGTTCTACGTAACAGAAAACGCGGACGGTACGGCGTCGCTCACTTACCGTACGCCAAGCGCCATCTTTGCGCCCTATGGCAGCGCCGGTCTGGATAAGATGGCGTCGGAACTCGATATCATTTGGGTCAAGATCGTGAAACAGGCGACGGGCGGCTAGCCGCGGAGTTAATGCAATTTCCGCCACTTCGATAGTCGATAGTGCCGGTTATCCGGTCCAAAAGGGGGTCGTTGTCGCCGGTTGTGCGCTGATTGGCCTCTTTGCCTATCTTGTCGCATTGAACGGTTGGCGTATTGCGACATTGTTCGGCATTGGCGCCACGATGGGGCTGGTGCTGTATCACGCTGCCTTTGGTTTCACGTCCGCCTATCGCCGCATGATCGTGGCGCGTGATGTGTCCGGTGTACGCGCACAGCTCATCATGCTGGCAATTGCGACAATACTCTTTGCGCCGGCCTTGGCTGAAGGCGCTATTTTCGGGCGTTCCGTTAGCGGCGCCGTGGCCCCTGTCGGTGTGCAAGTCGCGGCGGGTGCGTTCATGTTTGGATTGGGGATGCAACTCGGCGGCGGTTGCGGTTCGGGAACCTTGTTCACCGTCGGTGGTGGCAGTGTCCGAATGCTCGTCACGTTGGCGGCGTTCGTTGCGGGTTCTTTTTGGGCCAGTCTGCACATGGAATGGTGGGTCTCCACGCCCCGGGTTGCCGGTATTGCGCTCGGCGAGGAATGGGGATGGATTGCGGCGGCAATCGCGCAGCTCGGCGTTTTTCTGCTTCTCTTCTTAATATTGCGGCGCTGGGGGCGGAAGACGGAGGTTGCTTTGGAACGGCCGCGCTGGCGACGGCTTGTCACGGGCAATTGGCCTCTTCTCTGGGGGGCAGTGGCACTGGCGGTCCTCAATTGGGTTTCGATGATCGTCGCCGGCTATCCCTGGTCGATCACCTGGGCTTTCACGTTAGCCGGTGCGAAACTCGCCAAGCTTGCCGGTTGGGATCCGACGGGCGTGTGGTTTTGGACCGGGGGTTTCACGGAAAAGGCCCTGAACAGCAGTATCCTCACGGATGACACATCGGTCATGAATATCGGGATCGTTTTAGGGGCGTTAATCGCTTCGGGATTAGCTGGGCGTTATGCGCCGAGTTTTCGTATACCGATCCGGTCACTCGCTGCCGCCATCATTGGTGGCGTGCTCATGGGATACGGGGCCAGAATCGCCTTCGGCTGCAATATCGGCGCGTTCTTCTCCGGTATTGCCTCGACCAGCGTGCATGGCTGGCTCTGGATCGTCACCGCGCTCGCCGGCACCTGGATCGGTGTCTATCTAAGGCCGTCTTTTGGTCTCAGTAACGAGACTTAGAGCACATCAGTATTGAAGGTGCTCTATTACCAATAAGATCGATCAGATTCACACGATTTGTTGGATCGCGAAAGCGATTCCAACAAATCGTGATCTGATCTAGCCGGCGTCGCGAATGGGCGTTGCGCCCTGTTTTTCCGCATCCGTCGGCGGAACCGGCAGGCCGCGGACCAAGGATAAAAGGCCTTCGCCGTACTTCTCTCGCAGGTCGATCCAATAGGGATCGTATCGCGAGAATTTTTGCCGATTGCGTGCCGTGAGGCTTCCTTTCTTGTAGCGCAGCAAATCGATCGGCCCGTCCACGGACAAATTGCTACGGATCGTGGCGTCGTAGGAAAGCAGTGCCAGTTTTGCCGCCTCGTCGAGGGACACTTCGTTGCTTAAGCCGCGGTCCAGAACCGGTTTGCCGTATTTTGCTTCGCCAATCTGCAGCATTTGGGACCGCGGTGATGCTTCGACGAAGTTGCCGGCCGCGTAGACCTGGAAGAGCCGATGGTTTTCACCGGCCAACTGGCCGCCGACAAGAAAACTGCCGCCGGGATCCCCGTACGGTCTGACAAAGTCGCTTTCCCGCGCCAAAATTTGGCGCAGCAAGTCGCCGACGACCTGGGCAGCGTGGAACATGGTCTTGACCGCAAACAGGTCGCGGGCTTCATCGCCGCAGTTCAAATTTTCCCGCAATGTCGTCACCACGGCTTGTGTCGTTGCAAGATTGCCCGCAGATAGAACGACGATAAGCCGCTCCTCAGACTGCTCGAAAATCGCCATTTTCCGGACCTTGGTAATGTCGTCGACACCCGCGTTCGACCGCGAATCGGACGCCATGACCAGTCCGTCCTGCAAAAGAATACCCAGGCAATAGGTCATTTCCTGCCCCTTTCTTCGAGATCCTCGGAAGCCGCACAGAGAACGCGATATAGTGAAAGCGGACGACCTTAACTCAAGCTTAATGCGGATCGAAAAATATTTCCGCCCTGCGCCTTTAATTCCGAGTTGAAAAACGGGAGGTATCGTTGCCACAGGACCTGTCCGACATCGTCGCGGAAGTCTGTCGTGATGTGCAAAATGAAATCGGTACTGGCAGAGTTGCGGATTACATTCCGGCACTGGCAAAGGTCGATCCGCGAAAGTTCGGCATTTCAATCGTCACGTGCGACGGTAAAACAGCGAATGCGGGGGACGCGGATGAGCTCTTTTCGATCCAAAGTGTTTCGAAGATCTTCACTCTGACCCTCGCGGCAGAAAAGATTGGAGCGGCGCTGTGGGAGCGGGTCGGCCGTGAGCCAACGGGCTCGGCGTTCAATTCCATCGTTCAGCTCGAGCATGAGTCGGGGATACCGCGTAACCCTTTGATCAATGCGGGCGCCATTGTCGTTACCGACGTGCTGTTGGAAGGGAACGGCCCGCAGCAAACGATTGACAGCATCATCGCCTTTCTGCGGCGGCGCGCGGATGATGACACCATACAATTCGATCCGGAAGTCGCCCGCTCTGAAACCGAAACGGGCGACCGAAATGCGAGCCTCGCCCATTTCATGCGCGGCTTCGGCAATGTGAAGGGGCAGGTGGCGGATGTGCTGCATGTCTATTTTCGGCAATGCGCTATCACGATGAGCTGCCGTCAGTTGGCCCGCGCCGGCTTGTATCTTGCCCATGCCGGCAGTGATCCCGTAACCGGTGAAGAAGTCGTTTCCGAGGCGCGGGCCCGTCGCATAAACGCCGTCATGATGACCTGTGGCCATTATGACGCTTCCGGCGACTTTGCCTTTCACGTTGGCTTGCCGGGAAAGAGTGGCGTCGGCGGTGGCATCCTGGCAATCGCGCCACGCCACGCGTCGATCGCCGTCTGGTCGCCCGGTTTGAACGAGGTCGGCAACTCGCTTGTCGGGTCGCTTGCCCTGGAGCGGCTCAGCGCCCTGACGGGATGGTCCGTCTTCTAGAAAGCTGGAGACTTTCACTGGCCGTTTGGCGTGCTACTCTCGATTGGAGAAAGTTTCGGGAGGAGCGAGCATGTCTGAAGACATCAGATGGACGACGCGGCCATATGATGGTCACGCAATCAACCAATCGTTGGAACCGGACCTCGAACTCTTGCAAGTCGGTCCTGGCACACCGGGCGGGGAATATTTCCGGCGCTTCTGGCAGCCGATGGCCTTGACGTCGCAGCTTGGTGAAAAGCCGGTTGCGATCCGAATTCTGGGTGAAGATCTGGTGATCTTCCGTGACCTGGAAGGCCGTATCGGTCTTTTGCACAAGCACTGTGCCCACCGCCGCGCGTCTCTCGAATATGGCCGCATTGAACAGCGCGGCCTGCGCTGCTGCTATCACGGTTGGCACTTCGATATCGACGGGACAATTCTGGAAACGCCGGGCGAACCGGAAGACAGCCCGATCCGGCATCAGATCTGCCAGGGCGCCTATCCGGTGCACGAACATAAGGGCCTCGTTTTCGCCTATATGGGACCGCCGGAGAAACGGCCGGACTTTCCCTACTACGATTCGATGAATATCCCCGATCACGACATGGTGCCGTACTCCATCCATTCACCCTGCAACTGGTTGCAGGAAAGCGAGAATGCGATGGATCCCTATCACAGCGTTTTTCTGCATGGCCGGGTGAACGGGCCGCAATTTCCAGGCCTTGAGCATTTCGTGGCCTTGCCGGTCGTGGCCTATCACAAGCGGCCGGAGGGGTTCGTCTACAGTCATTCGCGCCGTAAGGACGATTTGATCCTGATCCGTTTCCACGACCATTTCCTACCCAGCATGGCGCAAAATGGCGGTATGTTTCAGGTGTTGAGCGAACCCAAAACCTTTAGCCGCACGAGCCTGACGAAGTGGGTCGTGCCGGTGGACGATACCAACGCCCGCAAATTCGGCTGGCGGCACTTCAACGACAAGGACGAAGTTCTGCGCCAGGGCAACCGCGATGAGGTCGGTTGGGAGAATGTCGATTTCTATGGCCAGACTGGGCATCGGTCATATGAGGAAATGCAGGACAATCCCGGCGATTGGGAAGCCTGGAGCGGACAGGGGCCGATGAATGTGCACAAACGGGAACATCTCGGCGCAACGGATGAAGGTGTGGCGCTGCTGCGGGCCAAGCTACGTCGCGACATTCGGGCCGTTGCGGCAGGAGAAGACATATCGATGCCGCAAGGCACGTTGGAGAAACCCTTCCATACCTATGGTGGCGATACGGTGTTACGCATTCCCAAGGACAATCAGGACGACCGGGCGATGATGGACCGGGTGCAGCGTGCGGTCGCGGAAATCTATTTCGCGGGCGATGCCTATGAAGGCGACGAGCGGGCCGATTATGTTCGCCGTGAGGTTGGGGCAAAGTTCGAGACCTGAAGTCGAAACTAAAGCCGAACGATCATGCCGTCGGCGAGGGAGTGGCGATAGGCGCGGAAAGCCGGCACCATGCCGGCGAGGACGCCGCCGGACACGACCAGCCCAAGGATCGCCATATCGCGCATCGCCGGCGGCCCGATGCTGAGAAAGAGACCGTATTGCGCATCGATTATCGGTTGCGCGACGACCAGTCCTAAATACAGGAAGACGAGCCCCAGGATTGCGCCGGCAAGCGAAATCAATCCGGCTTCCAGGGTCAGTAATCCGAAGACATGAACGGGGCGGGCGCCAACCGACCTCAGAATCGCGATTTCCCGCCGCCGCTCGTTCAGGCTCGACAACAACATCGTCAGCATACCGAGTAATCCGGCGGCAACGACGAAAATTGAAATCGCGCTCAGTGCAGTCTCCGCCGTGCCCATCAAGTCCCAGAGTTCCTGCAATGCGACGCCGGGCAGAGCGGCGAGCAAAGGCTCGCGCGGGTATTCGTTGATGGTTCGCTGCAATCGGAAGGCGCCAAAGCGCGAGTTCGTTCCCACCAGGAACGCCGTTATGGCTTTCGGCTGCAATGACATTTGCTGTACGGCGTCGGCGTCGATCGTCATGCCCGGAATACGCGATCCGCTGCGCCAATCGATGTGGATGGCCTCGATGCCGGCCAGGCTGACATGGACGGTGCGGTCGACGGGGGTACCGGTCTTTTCCAGGATTCCGGTTACCTTGAAGGGCTTGTCATCGTGTTTTGAAAAACCGGCCTGCCCCAGCCCATGGGCAACAACGATGGCATCACCGAGTTCATAGCCCAACAATTGCGCGGCATCGGCACCAAGAACCGTGTCGAAAACGTCGTTGAAAGGGGCGCCGGCGGCGAAGGCAAGAGGTTTCTTGCGGCCATACCGATAGTGGCGGAAATAGTCAGCCGTCGTGCCCATCACGCGAAAGCCCTTGTGGGAATCGCCGAGGGATAGGGGCACGGTCCAGGCGATCCCAGGCTGTGCGGCGATGTCCCGGTAACTTTTCCAGGAAATGTTGTTGGTCGCGTTGCCAATCCGGAATACGGAATAAAGCAGCAGCTGAATCGTGCCGCTCCGCGCGCCAACGATCAGGTCGGTGCCGGATATGGTATTCGCGAAACTGGCTTTGGCATCGTGACGCACCCGTTCGACACCGAGCACCAGCATCACGCTGAGGGCGATTGCCATGATCGTCAATCCAACCGTGCCGCGACGGTTGAGAAGGCTACGATAGGCAAGCGGCATAATTGGCGTCATTTCGTTTTACTGTTGTTCAAATCCGCCAATTCTACCGATCGGTCGAACTGCTCGCGCAACCCAGCGTCATGGCTAACAAAGACCAGGGTCGCATTCGTTTCCGCAATTTCGCTGAACAGCAAATCAAGGAATATGTGCCGCGCGTCCGCATCCAGTGCCGAGGTTGGTTCGTCTGCGATGACGATTGGCGGCGACCCGATCAGGGCGCGGGCGGCAGCCACGCGCTGCTGTTGACCGGTGCTGAGTTCGGTTACGGGGCGGTTGCGCAAGCTGTGCACATCAAGCCGCATGTGGGAGAGAAGCCGCCCGGCTTCTTGATCGATGTCACGCGATTTGCGCAGGACCGCCTCGTGGCGGCTCGCTGAAAATCGGCAGGGCAGGAGCACATTCTCGACCAATGTGAGGTAGGGGATCAGATTGAACATTTGAAAGATGAACCCGACATTGTCGGCCCGGAATCTGTCCCGCTGCGCCGTACTTAACGCGGCCAAATCCGTATCCAAGGTTTCGATTTGCCCGCGTTCGGGGACGGTGACGCCGCCGAGAAGGTTAAGCAAGGTCGTTTTGCCGCTGCCGCTCGGACCTCTGACCAAGATCTTTTCACCTGTCGAAATCGAAAGAGCGGGAATATCGATGACAGGCGGGCTTTCCTCGTGCCAGCGAAAACAGACATCTTTCATTCGGATGGCGTGCGGGGTCATCGATACATTCCGATAGACGGTAGAATTAGAATGTCAGCCGCGTCGCCTTTGGTGTCAATCGCTGGACGGATTGCCCCGATGCGGTAATTTTCTGGACCGTCAATAATTGGGCGCTCGGGAAATAGTTAAAATATCCGACATCTGCATGCGTTAATATTTCCGGATTGGTGCATTGAAATTGGTAATGCGCATGGAACTCAGCATGCGTCTTTTCGCTGCCGTGCTTGTGGTCTTCTTTGTGGTCTTCCTGTTCAAGGAGTGACGAGTCCACTTCGGATTCCGTTAGCCGGCATTGCGCGTCGTTCGGAAATCGAAATAGGGCCTCGCCATTTCGTAACTTGGTGGCACTTTCCGAAATGGACTGTTTTTCGCCTTCCGTTTTCGGCTCGTGTTCGAATCCGACAATATCGGCGCCTGGCGCTATTAGTTCTATCTCCACATGTTGCCCGTCGATGGCGATATTCAGGTGACCGGCGCCATGCTGATGCGCCTTGCTTTCCGCGTTAGCTGTTGAGCCCATGCCTGCGAATGCAATCGACAGGACGACGAGCCGCGCCACGGCACTCAGTTTCGCTTCCCGCAGATTGAAACGACCAGACACCATCCGAAGATCCCGAATTAATTACAGCTATTATGTAATGTTATAACATTACATAATTTAAATTCAAGAAGTGCCTTGGCAGCGCGATATCATAGGGTGAGGGAGGGCTGAATTTTTATTCCTTGTAGGGTTCGACGCGAATGCCTTCGAGTGTATAGCCGGCTTCGACCGGGGCGCGCCCATCGACGAATGACAGCGACTTGCTTGTGTTTTGAACTTTCAATCGGCCGGTGATCCAGACGGGCTCATACAAATCCTTTGGTTTGTAGGACTGTTTCAGTTGGACAAAGACCATTTGATTTGCGGGGGGCGCAGGGACATGAATGCAGGCACCTACATAGGGGACGAGTAGAAATTCCGAGACGGCGGTGTCCGTGAACTCCAACGGCAACGTATAGCCCGGCATCCGGATAAATTTGCCGTCCAGCTCTTCGACGACGGCGTTGTTGCGCTGTTCAATTTGCTGCCGCAATTCTTCGTATTTTGCCACCAGACCGTCTACATCATGGCCGGCCGATTTCAGTTTGTGCGTGATTTCAAGAGCTTCTTCGAAGCGATAATCGACGTCCGTGATCTGACCCAACTGGTGCATACGGCGAATCCGCGCCAAGACTTCTACTTCGACCTGCACATCCATCTTCAGGTGATCTAGAGGGTTTTTAAGAGGCGCAGCGGTCGGGACGAGATTGCGCCAGTCGACAACCTTTGCCACTTCATTCGCGTTGGCGGCACCATGGATCGTGAACAACGCGAGAACGAGGAAATACCGACAAAAGTTCATGCTTCAATCCAGCAGCGAAAATTCAACTCAACAATTATACTCTGAATGTGAATATTCAAGAAAACAACGTATTCGTGAACGAAGCTTGGCGCGTGTTCAGCCATCACAGCAATGGCCCGATACTGCGCATCAAGAGTAATGCGGAGGCGAAAGCGAGAACCGAAATTGTTATCGCCACGCGCGCAACCCGAAATTTGTAACTCTCCTGCATGCGGGATACGCCGAAGGCGTGCGATAGCCGTCCGCCCAAAAGGATTAGGCACAGGCCGTGCACCGCCCAGGGAGCGCCACCGCCAAATTCGACGAACGCGAAAAGCAGCAGTGCAAAGGGAACATATTCGGAAAAGTTGCCTTGTACTCGATTCGCCCGCTCCAGTTCTGGCTTCGCGCCCGATCCGACCGCCATTTTGACTTTGCGCCGTACGCGAGTGACGCGAACTGAGAGAGATTTAACACCAGCCCTAAAATTGCCGCATAGAGGGGTACGATAGTCAGCACAGCGACCTCTAAACTTGTGATCTGACGAAGGTGTTACGACACCCACGGGGCAATTGGATCAAGATGCGACGAATTCTAATCTTCGGACTCATGGCGTTCTATTTGCTGCTTGTGGCTTGTTCGTCCGAACAAAAACTGCGGACGGCGGCTTCACAAACGCCGAACGCGCCCGACCCGATAAGAACGGTCTTCATTACATCGAATGGCTGGCACAGTGGGATCGTCCTTTCTCGTGCTGCGTTAAAGACCTATGAGATTCCGGAAACCGGAGACTTTCCGAACGCGCGTTATCTTGAGTTCGGATGGGGGGATGCAGCGTATTATCCCGCGAAAACGCCCGGTGTTCTGTTAGCGCTCCGGGCTGGGCTTATCCCGACCGACGCCGTGCTTCATGTGGCCGCCTTGAATGCCGAGCCGCATAAGGTATATGCCGAGGTCGAAAGCGTCGCGATTACGCTCGATCCTGGGTCGCTGACGAATTTGATCGATTTTGTCAGTAAGACTTTCGATCGCAATGGAAAGAGCCGTGCCGTCTCGACGGGGCCAGGTCTTTATCGAAGCAGTAAATTTTATCCGGCGCACGGCCGATTTCACCTGGCCAACACATGCAATTCCTGGACGGCACGGGCCCTGGCCGCGGCGGGTGAGGAAATAGATGTGTCGGCATCGACGCGTGCAGAAGACCTGATGATTCAGGTGCGGCCTTTGGCTGATTGATTTCGTCCTTACTAATTGGCTGTGGAGATGCGTGTTACTACTCTTTAAGTATATGAAAAAGACCGGGTTTTTGTTCGATATTGGACAGGATACCGCAAGAACCGATATAAGCGACGGAAAGGAAACGTAATCGGGACCGTCGAAATGGCTGATTTTCCACGGAAATCACTGGACGAATGGGAAGCGCTTGCCGAGCGGGAAATGCGCGGTAAGCCGCTGGAATCGCTGCAATGGAAGACGCTTGAAGGGATAGAGGTCAAGCCGGTCTATACCGCGGCTGATCTGGAATCGCTGGAGCATGTGAATACCATGCCGGGATCGGCGCCCTTTATACGCGGCCCGCGCGCAACGATGTACGCCGCGCGGCCCTGGACGGTACGGCAATATTCTGGGTTCTCGACAGCAGAAGAATCCAATGCTTTTTATCGGCGCAACCTGGCAGCGGGGCAAAAGGGGCTATCCATCGCCTTCGATTTGGCGACGCACCGCGGCTATGACAGTGATCATGAACGGGTCGTCGGCGATGTCGGAAAGGCCGGTGTCGCAATCGATTCCGTCGAGGATATGAAGATCCTGTTCGACGGCATCCCGCTCGATCAGATGTCGGTCTCCATGACCATGAACGGTGCGGTCCTGCCCGTCCTGGCGAGTTTCATCGTCGCCGGGGAAGAGCAGGGCGTCGCACAGAAAGATCTCAGTGGCACCATTCAGAACGATGTTCTGAAGGAGTTCATGGTCCGCAACACCTACATTTATCCGCCCGAACCCTCGATGCGGATCGTCTCCGACATCATCGCGCATACGGCATCGCACATGCCGCGCTTCAATTCGATTTCAATTTCCGGCTATCACATGCAGGAAGCGGGTGCGACTTGCGTGCAGGAGCTCGCCTATACGATCGCGGATGGCATCGAATATGTCCGCACGGCGCAGGCGCAAGGTCTGGATGTGGATGCCTTTGCGCCGCGTTTGTCCTTCTTCTTCTGCATCGGCATGAACTTTTTCATGGAGATCGCAAAGCTCCGCGCGGCGCGGTTCCTATGGTCGCACCTGATGCGCGACAAATTTTTGCCGCAAGACGAGAAATCATTGATGTTGCGGACGCATTGCCAGACTTCCGGCGTTTCGCTGACCGAACAGGATCCGTACAACAATATCGTCCGGACGACGGTAGAAGCTCTCGCGGCTGGCCTCGGCGGAACACAGTCGCTACATACGAATGCCTTCGACGAAGCGTTGGCGCTGCCGAGCGAGCTTTCCTCCCGTATCGCCCGTAACACGCAACTCATTCTTCAGGAAGAAACCGGGATCACCAAGGTAATCGACCCCCTTGCCGGCAGTTATTATGTCGAAAGCCTGACCGCGAGCCTGATAGCGGAGGCCGGAACACTGATCGACGAGGTCGAGGAAATGGGTGGCATGACGCAGGCGATTGTCGCCGGCGTGCCCAAGCTGCGCATTGAGGAATCCGCAGCCCGGCGACAGGCGATGATTGATCGTGGCGAAGAGGTCATCGTAGGGGTTAATAAGTATCAGCCGTCTCAACGTGACGAGGTCGATATTCTCGACATCGACAATACGGCGGTCCGAAATTCTCAGATCAAGCGCCTTAACGACGTGCGCGCGACACGCAATGAAGCCGAATGCCAGGCGACATTGGTCGCTCTCAGCGACGCTGCGAAAAACGGCACGGGCAACTTGCTCGCCCTTTCCGTGGACGCGGCGCGGGCACGGGCGACCGTTGGTGAAATTTCGGACGCGCTTGAGAAAGTCTACACGCGGCACCGGGCTGAGATTCGCTCGATCGCGGGCGTATACGGTTCGGCCTATGAAGGCGATGAGGGCTTCGAGCAGATCAAGACCGATGTCGAGCTGTTCGCCGCGGATGAGGGGCGGCGGCCCCGTATGCTGGTCGTGAAATTGGGCCAGGACGGTCATGACCGTGGCGCCAAGGTCATCGCGACGGCGTTTGCGGATATCGGCTTCGATGTCGATATCGGTCCTTTGT
>JAJFJB010000214.1 GCA_021774435.1 Alphaproteobacteria bacterium | reverse complement strand
CCGCTGCGTTCGGCTTCTTCGATGATGCTCACGGCAAGCCGATCCTTGACGGAGGCGGCGGGATTGAAGAACTCCGCCTTCACATAAACGCTGACGCCATCCGGCGCGAGGCTATTGACCTTGATGCACGGCGTGTTGCCGACGGTGTCCAGTACGCTGTTGTAGAGCTGTCCTCGGCCGTTGGTTGTTCGGGACTCGGTCATGGCGTTTCTCCCTCTGATATGTCCATTGCTATTTTGTATCGTTGCTCTGTTACGAACCGGCGTCTTCCGGTGCCTTACCGAGTGGTTATTTCCAGTTCGGTTCGCGTCGCTCCAGAAACGCCGTTATACCCTCATCGAAATTAGGATGTCGGCCTAACGCTTCAGCCTGTTGTTTTTCGATTGCGAGACCAGCATCGAACGTCTCCGCACCGCCGTCAACCAGACAGCGCCGAATGGCGGCGAGGGCATTGGCTGGCTTGGCGGATAACATCTCCGCATAGGCTTGCACGTCCTCGAACAATTGCGCCGGCGGCGTCACAAAATCGACCAGCCCCATTGCCAGTGCCGTCTCGGCATCGATGAGGTCGCCACCGTATAGAATCTTGAAGGCATTGCTGCGCCCGACAAGCCGCACCAGGGCCTGCGTTCCGGCAACCGGCGGGATGAAAGCGATATTGATTTCGGGTTGTCCCAGCCTCGCATCGCTGGCGGCGAACCGCAGATCGGCATGCATCGACATTTCCAAGCCACCACCGACGGCGACGCCGCCAATTGCCGCAATCAGTGGCTTGTCCGCCGCCCGAAGCATTTTGGCGAGCCCGTGCGTCTGTTCGATCCAACGCGGCATCTCGCCGGATCCCGATTCCTTGAATCCGGAAATGTCGGCGCCGGCACTGAAATATTTCTCAAGCGTGCTGCCGATGACGACGACTTTGACCTCTGGGTCATTGAACAGCGTCTCAAACCCGGCGCCGATCTCGTCGAGCATTTCCCAATTGACGGCGTTTACAGGAGGCCTGGCAAAACGAAGCCATCCGACACGATTGCAGGTTTCGAGTTCGACATGCTTTTGGGGGGCAGGCAAGTTTCGGCTCCGCTTCCAGACGAATTTTCAGGGCTTGCCATTGTGCAACGGTAATGCCCGAAATTTCTACCCGTGACCGGGATTTGCCGGATATGAGTCGCCAGGAGGTCTGTAACTTGGTGGAGGGAAGGGGGTGGGTTTGTTCTACGACTCGCCGATCTCGACATAGCCGCGTTCGATGGCATGGCGCATGGCCTCGAAAGCGTTTCGCGACTCTTCGTACATTTCGCGTTGCAGACGCAATTCTCTGACTTCTGCTTCGTCCAGCGGGTCGGCGCAGCCTTTTTCGGTAAATTTGAAAGCGGCTTCCAGATAGCGGGCCCGCAGGCGTGCGACGGACACCGCAAAAGGCAACAGATTTTCGGTCGTAATAGGCGGGATGCGCTGATGGATTATTTTCTGGTTGGCATCACGAATACCCTGCTCGATTTCCATCAAAAATCGCCGCTCTTTGACAAGTTCACTCGTAGGCATGGGATAGCCTCCAATAACCGATATCTTTCAGTTGGTTATGGGAAAATCTTTAAGAAACCATTTAAAGCGAAGGTATTTGCCAGCAGCGACGCGCACCTAAGCCGTCGTTTCGTTTAAACGGGCCGTTCCCCTGCGGCGGTCGTGCGGTGCAAAAAGCGCGGCAGGTTTTCGTCATAATCGCGTACCGCGTAGTGCATGTTGGCGCGGTTGTCCCACATCAACACGTCGCCAACCCGCCATTTATGGCGGTAGATATTTTCATGGCGGGTCGCCTGGGCGTAGAGGAACTCGAGGATCGGTTTGCTCTCCGCGCGGGTCATGCCGACGAAGTGCGAGGTGTAGTACGGGTTCACGAAAAGGGCTTTGCGGCCGTTGCCGGGATGCGTGCGGACGACGGGGTGGATAACGCCTGGCGGCACTTCGGTGACCTGCACCCGGGAGGGGATTTCGGTCACGAGCGTTTGGGCGTTGTGCTCCGCCTGCAGCCCGTCGAGGAATTTGCGCAGCGGTACCGACAATTCCTCATAGGCCTTGTACATGTTGCAGAACATGGTGTCCGCGTAGCCTTCCGTGACATTGATGGCGTAAAGCATTGAGAGCGCGGGCGGGACTTCGCCGAAGGAAATGTCGGAGTGCCAGAAATCGTTGCGTGGGCCGAGCTTGCCCGGGCGGTTTTCCAGCACCATGACCTCCGGGAAATCGTCCAATCCCCGGCGAGAGCCGAGCGGGTGCTCTTCAGTGGGGCCGAATTGATGCGTGAACCGCACCTGATCGGCCGGGCCGATGGATTGGCCGCGGAAGACGAGAACGAGATTGTCGTAAAAGGCCTGTTCGATCTCGGCAAAGGTTTCGTCGTCGAGCGGCTTCGACAAATCGACGCCGGTAATCTCCGCGCCGAGCGCGCCGGAGGCGGGGACGACACCGATCCGTTTATGATTTCTGTCGACGGAAGCAACGGCAGTCATGACGGTTCTCCAATCAGGCCAGATAGGGGCGGTCGCCGGTCAAGGTCGTCCGGTGCAGCAGGCGGCGTTGCGGCAGCGCGTAATCGCAGATCGCCAGATGCTGTGTCGGCACGTTGTCCCACATCACGACATCGCCCGGTTGCCAGACGTGGCGGTAGGTAAATTCCGGCTTTGTGCAGTGCGTCCACAATTCTTCCAGCAGACCGCGGCTTTCTTCTTCCGGCAGGCCGTGAATATGCGTGGTGTGCCCTTCATTCACGAGAATGCTTTTGCGTCCGGTAATGGGATGCGTGCGCACGATCGGATGGGTGACCGGCGGTGTTTTGCTTTTCTGATCCTCGGACATTTTGATGTGCTTCGTGCCATCGCCGGCCAGCTTGTTGAACCGGTTGCCAAGGCTGTACTCCGCGGTAAGACCCAACAGTTTCTGCTGTTTGTCCTCCGGCAGCGCTTCGTAGGCCGCCGCCGTGCTGGCCCAAAGCGTATTGCCCAGCGTTTCGCCGCCTTCTTCGGGAATTTCAAGGGCATAAAGGATCGAGCCCCGGCTTGGTTTGGCCAGATAGGACAAATCGGTATGCCAGTAGCGCCCGGCGTCGGGAATGCCGACATTCTTGCCATCCTTGAGGATGTTTGAAACGACGAGGATTTCCGGGTGTTCGCGGTGGAGGTACTGCTCCAGAACATGGATTTCCAAGTCGCCGAAATAGCGGCTGAAGCGGAGGAACTGATCCGACGTCATTTCCTGCTCGCGAAAGACAAGAACGGAATGTTTGTTCCACGCATCGACGAGCGTTTTGCGGTCCACTGCGCTGAGATCCTGCGACAGATCGACGTTGTTAACTGCCGCGCCGATGGCGCCCTCAAACGGTTCTATTTGCGGTGACATGCGTTATCTCCCTCCCAGAATGCCGTCCAATGTTTCGTTTGTTTCCAGTGTCCCCAGCGTTGCCGCCAAGGCGTCAGCCTCTGCCACGCTGCGCGGGCTGAGTCCGAAAGCGGCACAGTCGCGAAACTTCGCCGCGACCTGTTCGTCCGACAGCGGGTTCGCTTGTGTCCCCGGCACATGGTCGAGCCGGCGGGTCAGCGTATCGCCGCTGGTTGTCTTGATAGAAATGCCGGCGGGCGCAAATTTGCCTTCGTTTTCGGCGTCTATGGCGACGGACACTTTTGGAATGAAATCCGTGACCCTCATATCGTGGACCGCGTCATCCTGAATTTCCGCTATGCCGAGGCGGCGGCGGAGCAGGGCGCTTGCGGCCGAGTAGTGAATGCTGAATTGGGCTGCGACCTGCGGGTTTTTGGAAGGGTCGAAGGCGGCCCCCACCAGTTGATCGGCAAAGGGCGAGAGCGTGATTTCGATACTCTCGACCCTATCTGGCTGGAGATCGTGGTCGACCGCCGTATCGATCAGAAGATCGATGGGCACATGGTTGGCCGTGCAGCTCGGATATTTCTTGATCGCAACATCGAGTGACTCGAACTGCTGTCCGATCCGGTCGATCAGGATTTCAGGGTCGCCCTCGCCGTAAAGCGCATGATAGCCGAATTTGCCTTCGATGGCCTCGCGCGGTCCGGTAACGCCCGCAGCGGCCAATTGAGCGGCGAACAGGCCGGCTTCGGCGGCAAACCCGGATTGCGCGCGTTTGGCCAGGCTCTTTTCGATCAAGGCCTGTTGCGTACCGCCGGCGCGGCTGAGCGCGAGCCCGAGCGCATTGGTGATACCGTTCGCGTCCAGACCAAGAAGTTTCGCGCTGGCCGCGGCGGCGCCGAAGACGGCGTGCACGGAGGTATAGAACCAGCCTTTGTTGTGCAGATTGGCCGCGCCGAGCCGGCAGGCAATTTCGTTACCAATCGCTACTGCTGCCAGGAAGGCCTTTCCATCCGCGCCAGTTTGCTCGGCAATAGCCCAGGCGGCGGGAATCGTGACGATGTCGGGATGCACCGAGCCGCGCTCATAGACCGAGTCATAGTCCAGCGCCGCGGCGTGCATGCCGTTGACGAATGCCGCGCCGCGGCTGCCGACACGCTCGCCGCTCGCCCATAATGTACTGGTGCTCATCGCGCCTTCGGCCAGGATGGTTTGTCGCGCGCCATCGCAACCGGGTGCGTCCGATCCCGCGAGCGCCACACCGATTGTATCGAGAACGCGTTGTTTCGTGGCGGCGACGACGTTCGATGGCAATGACTTGTACGTGGTCTCCGCCGCGAATTTCGCCAAAGTTTCTGTCAGGCTCTCATCGGCCGGCATACCCAGTTTGCTCCCTCTGTCCCAACGCCCGCAGTTAATGCCAGCAAGTTCATCCTGTCTTTATTGATAGGTCAAATATTGTTTTTGTTCTTTGATGATATGAATTTCCTATCAACGACTGTTTCCGGCTTATAGAAATTTCCGCATCATGTCTCTCAGCGCGTAATGACTGGCATAACCGACGTCCGTTGCGACCTTCTCGGCGGCCTCGCCACGAGCGAAGGCTTGCAAGGCGATTTGGCATCGTAGCCGCTGCCGCCAAACCCCGAAGCTGAGGCCCGTTTGCCGCTGAAACGAGCGGGTGAAGGCGCGACGGCTCATCCCAATCTCCATTGCCCATTGGTCGATGCCTTTCGATAGAGACGGAACTTCGAACAACGTTTCGCAGACACGCCGCAAACCAGCATGATTGGGCAGCGGCAGAGCCAGCGGCGAAACCGGCGCGTCGCCTAATTCCATGATGATCAATTGGCTGAGATGATACGCTTGCGGAGTAGAGGGTGATGGGTTGTTCAGCAAGCACAGGCGCTCGATAAGGGCTGCCAATAGAGACGAGACTGAAACAATACAGCAGCTCTGTTCGGTTTCGGATTCCAGCGTATTCGGCGTTATGTAAAGGGAGCGCAATTTGACGTCGCCAATCATCCGTGTCTGATGATCCG
This sequence comes from Alphaproteobacteria bacterium, assembly GCA_021774435.1. Lineage (GTDB taxonomy): Bacteria > Pseudomonadota > Alphaproteobacteria > UBA8366. The sequence continues at coordinate 31,380 of JAJFJB010000214.1, read as the reverse complement.
TGTTTGGTGGAACGATGAGCGCGTGCCCTTCGGGTATGGCCCATTTGGCGGTTTCGGTGTCGGCCATCATCAGGCCGGATGTCGCGTACATCAGTTGCAGCCGGGGATGACGATGCCTCAAAGCCACATAGCCGTCGGGGTATGTCCTGCCGAGACTCGCCACGCGATGCGGCAAATTTTGCAAAGGGTCGCCGAAGGATCGTCCCGACATATTCGAAATCGGATTTTGGCCCATTTGACGAATTTCTGACCCCATTCTTCAAAAAGAACAAGCTAATAAAACGCCGAAAAGAATGGAGCACCAAATGAACGCAATAGAAACGATGGCGGAACTAGACGCACTCTATGACGCGAAGGCAACCTTGTCCGTTACAAAGGTCGCGCAAGCGATGACGCCTCTGTACACACAGTGGATTGAAGCTTCGCGGTTTCTTGTGATCGCCACGGTAGGCCCCGAAGGTACCGATGCCAGTCCCCGTGGTGACGATGGGCCGGTCGTAAAAATCGCCGATGAAAATACCATTCTCCTGCCTGACTGGCGCGGCAACAACCGAATCGACTCGCTGCGCAATATTGTCCGGGACCAACGCGTGAGCCTGATGTTCATGGTGCCGGGCTCCAACAATGTCGTCCGGGTCAACGGAACAGCCGCGCTAACCGCCGATGCGCAAGTGACGCAGCAATTCGAAAAGCGGAAAAAGTATCCCAAAACGGTCATCGTAACGACCGTCAACGAGATCTATTTCCAATGCGCCAAAGCGCTGATGCGGTCCGCGCTTTGGACTTCCGGCGATGAAAGCACAGGGCTACCGACCGCGGGGCAGTTCATCCGCGAGAAGCAAGCGCTCTTCGACGCGGAAACCTACGACGCGGGCTATGCGGAATACGCCAAAAGTCGAATGTGGTAAAACGTCGGACGTAGTATGAAGGCTCGCGACTGAGTGGGGCCACGAAACGTTGATGGCAATATTCTTCCTCTCGCTCGCCTTTTGATTTCAAACAGGAAGCCAGGGATATGACGGAAACGACACTGAAAAATGCGCTGAAAGATTACGGCCTTGAAGCTTACTTAATTACCGTTGGGGATGACGGCCCGCACACAAGCAATGTTACGGTCGAGCTAAAAGGTTCGATCCTGAACTGTTCATTGGGCCGCAGCGGTCAAAAGAACATTGGAGGCCAGCCAAACGTGTCCCTTCTTTGGCCTCCGCTTCAATCCGGCGGGTACGGTATTATTCTGAACGGCAGGGCTGAGGTCGCAGAGGACGCACGTGGGACTGCAAATGCATCGATCGCTTTGACCAAATCTGTTTTTCATCGGCCAGGCGCGAAGCAAAAAGCCGGGGTTGAGGCGTGTCAGTCCGATTGCGTTGCGCTGAAGCGCACTTGACGGGCGGATTGATGCCGCGGGCAGGGATGGGCCTCGTGCGCCGAATTTTGATAGGTTATTTATAAAGTTTCTTTCTTTCTGATATGTTTTTCCGATCATAAATCCGTTCGGTCCAGCCTGCTTTGAAAGCGAGAAATCAATGCCCGATATTCGCCAGCTTCAGCGGTTCGTGGCCGTTGCGTCGGAGCGGAACTTTCGTCGCGCGGCGGCGCGGCTGCATATTTCACAACCGCCATTAAGTGACTCGATCCGCCAGCTTGAGGAGGAAATTGGGTCGCCGCTTTTGCTGCGAAACCGGCGTCAGGTCGAATTGACGCGCGCCGGGGAAGTCTTTCTCGAACGCGCGCAGCTCATTCTATCGCAACTGGACGAGTCGGTTCGTTTGACACGGGCCGTTGCGGACGGGCTTAGCGGCCAATTGACCGTGGGCTTTTTTCCCACTGCGACCTACGATATTTTGCCTCGTATCCTTCGGGCGTACCGCGCAGCCTATCCCGACATCGGGCTTCGTTTTGCGGAATTGACGACGTCTGAGCAACCGGCGGCGTTGGAACAAAAACGGATTGACGTGGCGTTGTTCCTCGCACCGACGGTGGACCGGAAGGGGCTTGTACAGGAGGTCGTCCTTAAGGAACCTCTCTTCGTCGCGCTGCCTGAAGATCATCCACTCGCTAAACGAAAACGTCTCGGCCTGCGGGACCTTATCAACGAGCCTTTCGTCTTTATTCCGCCGCGGTGGGGTACGGGTTTTCATGCCCGTGTTTCGCATGCCTGTCAGGAAGCCGGGTTCACGCCCAACGTGATCGAGGAGGTGGAGCAGTTGCATACCATGGTCAGTCTGGTCGGCGCGGGGTTGGGCATATCGATCATCGCGGCATCGGTGTCACGCTTCCGGCCGCCCAATGTCGTATTCCGCCCGCTCAAGGACCCGTCGCTTTACATTGAATTCGGGCTCGCGTGGCGTGAAAGCGATGCATCGCCGGCCGTCGGGGCGTTTCTCGATACGACCCGGGAGGTCGCTCCCGCGGGGCCGGCATGGCATTGAAATACCGCGCCGGAGGGCTTTGGGAATGTACATTCCCAGTACGGCGTGCGGTTGGTTCTGGTTAATATCGGGAAACAGAAAAATTCACTAAAATACAGGATAATTGAAATGTATTACTGATTAATTATTTGAAATAGAACAAACAAAGGACCTTGAGAATACAGTTAATATTTAAAAAAAATTCTATAACACCAAAATTGTGTTGGGTTTGTTTGAAAAATCTTGATTTCTTCAAGGAAAAATGCTATATTACAATAGGTTAATAGTTAACAAGACCGTGGCTGCCTTAGAAGAGAAGGCAGATTTGATCAAGTTTCTTTCCGTAAAACGGAGTGATAAATGGCTATCAGTTATTCATCGGGAGCGACTGCTTCCGCGTCGTTAGGCTCGACGCAGCAATCGGGCCTTCAGCGTATCGAGCAACAGCAACTTCAAGCCGCAGGTCAAAGCGAAGGCACCACCGATCCAGGTCAGGCCTCGGCAACGACCAACGGCGGCGAAGGTCCGTCAAGCACCGATCCAACGCGCGGGTCAAACGTCGATACGACGGTTTGATTTGACGCCGTCCCCGGACGGCGGAAGTAAGAATTAGCGGGCACTTGGAGATGATCTCCGAGCGCCCGCTTTTTGTTAAGAACTCAGACGCTTTATCGTCACATTGACAAAACCGAGATTATTGCCGTAGCGGTTGTCGAGATCGTTAGCGAACGGACAAAACTCGCCATTCTTTGCAGGAATGTACGGGTTTCCCTCGTCTGTATGGTTTAGAACCTGAAACAGTTCGTCGTCGTTTTGTCCTACGGCGGCCGAAAGCTCGAACCACTTTGCATCGGGGATGCGCCGGAAACGGCGGGAAGCTTTAATCGCCAGTTCTTTCGCAATCCACATATCTTCGTCTTCGGCGCTCCAACCTTCGACCGTCGCATCGATGCTGGCGTCGTACCATTTTTGCGTCATGTCCACCTCGAAACCATATTTCTCGCCGGCAAGCATCAGGACGCCGCTTTGGTTATATTTCTTGCGCGCGTACACCATAACCTGTTTTGACTCGCCTTCCTCCAGTACGAAGGTCGGTGTCGCACCCTGCATCCGGTGCGCTTTCAGCCCGTCGAATTGCTCAATTTCGCCGTCTGGCATCAACATCCTGTGCGTGACATTGATCACGGACTCTGGCCGATAGTCCGTATCGCCGTGCACCCGTTCGGAAACCGAATGATGTAATAGCGGCAAATTATTACTCATTTTATCATCCACGTTGACGCGCAGGTCCCGGTCTTCGAGGGTCAGCCAGCCGGTAAAAATGCGTCGCTGCTGGTGGCTGACTCCCCAGAATTTCGGCTCCATCATGACGTCCATATAATCGATCTTGAAGCCGGCGGAGGCGGGAACGAGCTGGGTATAATTGATTTCAGTGGGGTGAAGGATTTTGAGACCGAAACCACGCCGGTTGAGTTCTTCGAGCATGAATTCGAGCGCGGTATCGGAAAGACCATCCATGCGGCGGCCGCCACCGACGTCGGTATGGGCGCCGGCGAACCAGATTTCCATAACGCGCGCGTCGCCGGTTTCCGGCACTGGCGTATCATCCTTATTCATCAGAGTGGGCATGAACGCCTTGCGCTTCTCGTCGAGCGCAACAATGTGCACGGCTTGTTCAATCGCCGGTGCAATCGTGTTGTTCTCGAAGACCACGTCGGAGACCGGCTTGTCGTTTTCGTCCAGGTTGGGTAACCCGATCGAAGCGACTGTGTCGTAAACGCCCATGAATTTTATTTTCGGCGTGTGATGCGGGAAGTCCTTGGGTAACAAGGAAGCAAATTGCCGCGCGATCGCCGCACCGCGGCTAAAGCCGAAAACGAATACCTCGTCGCCTTCTTCGTACACGCGCCGGAGGTCCCGGGTTGCGCTCAAAATGATGTGGTCGACATCCATACTTTGTAGCGACAGTCCGGCATTAAAGGCACGCTGAAGTGCGCCGCCATGAGTGCCGACACCGCTGTAATAGAAGCATTCTTGACCCTCGAACTTGGATCTTTCCAACAAGTCGCCGCCCAGCATCAAATGAAGCTTGAGCACATTGGTGATACTGCTGTCCTCGAGTTCGCCGAGGCCGAAGAATCCGCGCTCTTGCTCGGCGTCTTCTGGCTCGTTGCACGTTCCGTCGAACGAAATTACGATTTTTTTCATCGTTTGCTCCCTGTGTTGTGCCGCCACGCAAATCGGCGAGGCCATTCCTGTTTTCGGCGCGCCATTGGTCCGTACGCTATACGAGTAATATTATAATTCCGCTATGCAATGTAGAATGCACATTGCGTTGAGTGCGGACAAAATAATTTTTAATTGCCCTTCGCCGCCGTGCGGGTTTTTGGACACGGCGCCATCATTAGGCAGAGTGCAATAGAACAGCTATGACGCCGCGGTGCCACCTGGTCTTCCGATGGTGGCCGAGGGAAGCAGCCACCCGGAACAAGCGCTGTAAATTCCGTCAAGATTTGCGCGCTATGCTCCATCCTATAAACTTGGTTGGGTGACAATTCCAAACCGTCTGAATGAAAATCGACGCGGGTAAATCGAATGGCTGAATACAATCGAATTACGGTCGAGCCGGTCGCCGGTGCGATTGGTGCTGAGATCGGCGGTGTGAATGTCGCCGATGAATTGGACGACACGACCGTTAGCGAAATCAGGCGGGCCTTACTTGATCACCTGGTCATCTTCTTCCGCGATCAGACACTACCTGTCGACCGGCATAAGGCCTTTACCCGCCGTTTCGGCAACCTCTTCGTTCATCCGAATTATCAGCTTGGTCAGGAAGACAAGGAGACCGTCTATTTGCTCCGCAAACCGGGGGACACGAGTGTCGCCGGTGAGCGATGGCATGCGGATACGACGATGATGGAAACGCCGCCGATGGGCGCGATCCTGTATGCGTTGGACGTGCCCGATTATGGCGGCGATACGCTTTTTGCGAACCAATATTTGGCCTATGAGACGCTATCGGAGGGCATGAAGGAATTGCTCGGCACGATGAAGGCCGTGCATAGCGATATCCGCGTCGCAGGTCCGCAATCCGGCGTCAATGCCAAACGGTCCAGCCAGGTCCGCAGTGACGCGGATTGGCGGCCGACGGTGCAGGCGCATCCCGTCGTTCGTCTTCATCCCGAAAGCGGACGGAAATGCCTGTTCGTTAACAGCATCTACACCATGCATTTCGAGGGCATGACGGAGGCGGAGAGCGCGCCAATCCTCAACTATCTTTTCGACCACCAATGCCGCCCGGAATTCACCTGCCGTTTCCGTTGGAAGCCGGGATCGATCGCCTTCTGGGATAATCGCTGTACGGTTCATTTTGCGATTCATGACAATCATGACGCCGTTCGCCATATGCAACGCACGCAAATCGCTGGTTGACGTTTTTCCAAAGTTACCAACTCTGATCGTACCCCTTAAACGGGGTCGCGATGCGTTGGACGTCTTGCAGGACTTCGCCCAGGGGGCCCGGCGGCGTATCGGTGGGGATGAAGAGCGACAGCGTGTCGGCGAGGCCGCCATAGCGTTCTTCAATTTTCTTGGCGAGCGTATCGTGGGTGCCGACGGTGGCGAACAGATCGACCACGTCGTCGGAGATCATCGCCGCCATCTCGTCCCAGCGGCCCGCGGCGGGGAGGGGGCGCAATTTTTCTCCGAGGTCCACCATGTCATGCAGTTCGAGTACGCGCCAGTAGGACCGCGTCGAACAATAGAAGGAAATGCGGAAGCGGATGTATTCGCGCATTTTTGCGACGGCTTCTTCGTCGGGTCCCGTGGCGATGAAGGCGCCGGGGATAACCTCGATCCGCGCGCGATCGCGCCCGCCGCGTTCTAATCCCTTGCCGACCTGTTCCAATGTCCGCTCCGCCAGATAGCGCCGGGTGCTGAAGGGATGCAGCCGAACGCCGTCCGCGATTTCGCCGGCGACGCCGAGCATGGCCGGCCCGACCGCGGACATGGCGACCGGAATGCGTGGCAATCCTATCGGCCGGGGTGCGAAATTCGGTGTCGTCAGGGTCAGGGTGTAGTGGTCGCTGTGATAATCCAGCGGTTCTTCGGTTTCCCATGCCCGCCATACTGCGCGTACGGCGCCAATATAGTCGCGCATGCGCGGTGCGGGCGCGGTCCAGGGAATGCCGTAACGCCGTTCATTGTGTCCTTTCACTTGCGAACCGAGGCCCAGATAGAAGCGGCCGTTCGAGGCCTTGTTGATATCCCATGCGGCGTGCGCGGTGATGGTGGGACTGCGCGGAAATGCGATGGCGACGCCGGTCCCAAGCTGAATGCGGTCGGTTGCCAGGGCCGCGACCGCGAGGGGTGGGAAGGGGCCATGCGCGTTTTCCAAGGCAACAATGCCGTCGAAGCCGGCATCCTCCGCTTCCCCGGAGACGCGTTGGGCTTCCAGTAGGTCGTCATTGGGGATGTGATAGATGACGCGCATTGGCAGGGCTCCTCGCCGCTTAAAAGTTCATTCAAACTATATTGGGTCTTCACCCTGCGCACGGTCAGCCTTTTCAGGTGTTCGGGTGCTGCTATAAAATTACAGAGGGGAGGCGATAGCAAAATTCCTTCCGCAGCGATACCTCGCATTAATTGCAGTTTATGAGGAGAACAGGCCGTGCACCGCATCGATACCGTCACCGTTCAAGACAGCCCCATGGAAATCTTCATGTACGAGCCGGAGGGCGAGGGGCCGCATCCTGGGATCGTTTTGGCGCAGCATATCCCGGTCGGGCATACCGGCGTCGAGAACGACACCTTCACGTTGAAGACAGCGGAGCGCTATGCCGAGAATGGCTACGCCGTCGCGGTCCCCTTCATCTTTCATTGGTGGCCGAAGGAAGCGGGGATTGAAATCAAGCGTGAGGAATTCCGCGATGACTGGACGACGCTGGATTTGCGAACAGCTTTCGATCATTTGGCATCGCAGCCGAATGTCGACGGTACGCGCATCGGCATTGTCGGTCATTGCTGGGGCGGCCGTGTCGCTTGGCTTGGCGCGTGCCACAACCCGGACTATAAAGCCTGCGCGATCTTTTACGGGGGCCGCGTGAAGCTGCCCATGGGACCGGGCACGCCGCCCGCGATCGAACTGGCCGGTAATATCAAATGTCCGGTCGCCGGCTATTTCGGCAACGAGGACGGTAACCCGTCGCCGGAGGATGTGGATGACTACGATGCGGCGTTAACCGCTGCCGGCGTGCCGCACGACTTCCATCGTTATGACGGCGCCGGACACGGTTTCCAGTCCTTCGGCAACGAAGCGAACTTCCGCCCGGAAGTCAGCGAGGACGCTTGGACGAAGGTTCTGCAATTTCTGGGCAAGAACCTGAGGTGACCGAAGGCCAGCCTATTTGCCGGGAGTGAGCATGAATTGGTTCGAAGCCTGGCTCGATAGAATTTACAAACCGACGCCGAAACCCTGGAAGCGGAAGGCACTCTTTTGGCTTAGCTTGTTCATTCTGGTGGCGACGGTGTTCGGCGGCTACACGCAGCATATCTACGCCTATTCCGGTATTGAGATCTGGTGGGTCTACGGATTCTTCGCTGCGCTTGGACTGGCTGGGATGCTGATTTCAATGTTCGGCAGTGAATTCTGGGTCGCGTTGTTTCTTGGTGGAATTTGAGCGCAATATCGTATCCGAGTTGAGAGTCAAAGAGTTGGTATTGGCATCGTGTCGCCCGTCGCCGCTTGCCACATGCGGATACGCGCCGCCATATCGCGGACGCGGTCACGGTGCACGGGGTCATCGAACAGGTTGTGCATTTCGTGCGGGTCGGTGTTGAGGTCGTAAAGCTCGCATTGGTCGGCGGGGGACAGGTTGAGTTTGAAGCGATCGCCGCTGATGACGCCGCGCCAGGGCATCGAGACCATGCGGTTGATTTCGGGGCTGCCGAGATTGCGGTCGCCCATACCGTCCCATTCCGTGAACACATCGTTTTCGCTCAGGTCCGTCTCACCGCGCAGGACATTGGTACGGCTGACGCCATGCATGTCCGGCATGTCCGTAACGCCTGCGAAATCCAGGAGCGTGGGCAATATATCGACATGACTGACGGAACCCGGAACACGGGTCGCCGCTCCCTGGTTCAGCCACGGTACATGCATCATCAACGGCACGCGCGAGGCTTCTTCGTAGAGATTGCGCTTCTCGCACATGCCGTGATCGCCCGCCATTTCGCCATGATCACTGGAGAATACGATGATCGTACTGTCCGTCTGTCCCGTCGCTTCCAACGCGTCGAGGATTTTGCCGAGTTGCCGGTCCACCAGCGTCACATTGGCGAAATACTGCGCGCGCAGTTTGCGCCAGCCTGCTTCCGTTGTCGTATCATGTGCATCGCCACCGGCAAGGCCGAGTGGATTATTGCCGCCGCCGAGATAAAAGTCCGCGCGCAGCCGGTTGACCAGCGACCCCGTGTCGGGCCGCTGCATGAAGGCCGGTCCGACTTCGATGGCGTCGTGGTCGTACAGATCGTTGAAGGGCCCGGTATAAGGCGGATGCGGTTCGAAGAAATTAACCTGCAGCAGCCAGGGCTGGTTCGCATGCTTTCCCGATGGATAGTCGCGGATGAATTCCGACGCGACATGGCCGAGATAACCCGCCTGCGTTTGTTCCTCCGTCAGCCCCGCGCCGCCGGCCCAGGCTTCATAGCTCTTGGTCCAGTGCGGTGGTTCTACTCCATGTTGGCGCAGCCAGTCGTTATAGTGCGCCTCGATATTGCGGTATTCCTTCTTGCTGTAGTGGGCACGGTGGAAATCTTCGATGGCGAGCCAGGTATCGAAACCGCGCTGCGCGATCACATCGTCGCCCAGATGCCATTTGCCCATATGTGCGTTGTAATAATCGTCCGGCATCTGCTCGCCGAGCGACGGCGTGTCGACGGGCAGGGGGATGCGGTTGCGCACGACGCCGGTCGCATGCGGATAGAGCCCTGTCATCAAGGAGCCACGCGACGGTGTGCAGACCGGCTGCGTGCAATAGCAATTCTCGAAGATGAAACTGCGCGCCGCCAGGGCGTCCATGTTGCGCGCGTCGATCCAGTTGTTGCCGTAGGCAGCCATTGAGTCGGTGCGCTGTTGATCGGTCAGGACGAAGAGGATATTGGGCTGTGATACGGACATGTTTGGCGCTGGATCCCTTTTGCTCTGGGACACACGATACCGGCAGCATCCGCTTTTGCACAATGGGACGGTCTGGCCCCCCGCTTTTCTAGCGGATCAGGATCTCGCTGTTTTGCAGGTTGTACCCTTTTGGTCTGAAGATCGTTTCTGGCTTTGGCCGACGGAAATCCACGTCATCGGTGGTAGGGCAGGCATAGGAAAATCCCACGCCCGAGATGCTTTGATGGTCTGAAATTGCCCTATAAGAAAAACTATTGTGCCGGGCATAGATCTTCGACTCATCCAAATTGACGTAGATTAATTTGGATTCCCGAATTCGGTCCTGTTCTTGCGAATATTCCTCGGGAATTCGCACATGTTTTATTTTAAGTTTTGCAAGCGGGGCGGTCACGCGTCTCGCCGCGATGCACCGGCCTTTATACTTTGGTGGTATCTTTCCTCCCGCTTTCTGCCACGGTTCATAAAATTCGTAAAAAAGCTGACAATTCGGGTGCCCCGCTTCCTCGAGCGTATAACGATAAAGGCCGTTTTCGGTGGCATAGATTCTGCGGCGGGAGCCTGGCAAAACCGCATCTGTCACTTCATATTCAACAAATTCATAGCCCGCTTCAAGAAGACCTCTTTCGCAATATGAGCAGCCAAATTCGCTGCTGGAAGCAACGAGGATACCGCGCACATCGGACGCCTTGTCGTAAATCTTCGTGCCGGCCTCGCTTCTGCAAAGCATATTGAATTTTCGCGACGTTTCCGTTTCGGGCACAGACAGTCGCGCGAAAGATGTTCTGGTAAGTTCGATCACATACGGGTCGCATCCGTTCATGATTAGCCCAAACAGGAGCACGGCTGCGAGGCGTGCCGGCTGCCCTTTTCTGAACTTGCGCGGATTCTCCAAAGTTTCCATTGGTTCTTCCAGAACTGTGGCAATTCAACCTATATATGAAAAGCTTTAAAGAAACACTCATTTATGTGCGGGTCATCCGGCCGGTGCTTTGGGAGATTTGACACGCGTTGGATCCCAAGATTACCGTTGCTTCTCGCCGCCACGGAAGGAATGCCACATGTCCTATGAAACCATCGCCGTTAACCCGATCGGGCCGGTCATCGGCGCGGAAATCGGTAGGGTCGATCTGTCCCAGCCGCTGGGCAATCAGGCGTTTCAGGAAATCCATGACGCGTTGTTGGAACATCAAGTAGTGTTCTTCCGCGATCAGGAAATGACGCTTGAGGAACACAAGGCATTCGGGCGCCGTTTCGGCGAACTGCATATCCATCCGGCCGCCCCGTCGCCGGACGGGCATCCCGAAATACTGACCATCCACGCGGATGAGAATTCCAAGCGGGCGCAGGGCGCACGCTGGCACACCGATGTAAGCTGTGATGAAGAGCCGCCGATGGGCAGTATCCTGCATCTGCATCGGGTGCCGTCGCCTGGTGGCGATACCATGTTTTCCAGCATGTATGCCGCCTATGACGCCTTGTCGGAAGAGATGAAAACGTTTCTGGCTGGCCTCAAGGCATGGCATTCATCGGAACATGTGCATAAGGGGCGTTATGGCCACATGGGCAAATTGCGTGACGGCGACGATACCTATCCCAAAGCCTTGCAGCCGATTGTCCGGACGCATCCCGTGACCGGCCGCAAGGCGCTCTATGTCAATTGCGCCTTCACGACACATATCGAAGGGCTGAAGAAGACGGAGAGCGATGCGATCTTGCACATGCTGTACGCCCATATCGATACGCCGGAGTTTCACTGCCGGTTCGATTGGCGCGACAATTCCGTCGCCTTCTGGGATAACCGCTGCACGCAGCATCGCGCGCTTTGGGATTACTTCCCGCAAACGCGTCATGGCTTCCGCGTGACGGTGAAGGGCGACCGGCCTTTCTGAATCTCAGGCAGTCTCGTTCCCGCATTGCATGATGCGGCTCGCCGTTTGCGATAAACGCAAATTTTTTGCCGCCGACATGCGCAGCAGGTACGCTTTTGCCTTGAAGATTGGGGCCTGACAACCGACGTTAGTCTCATCCGTTCATAGCTCTAATTGTAAGCCTTTTTTCACTTCCCCAGCATATTGTTCCGGCTATCGAAATGCGGCAACAGAAACACGGCGATAAACGACCCAAGATGACCATATCTGAGTTGCCGCGGCGAATTGCATCGAACATGGTTGAGCCGTTGCGGGTATCGAGGCCATGACCTCGCGCGATGCTTTTATTGCAGTAAATCGCTTTGGGTTGGGAAACCGCGATGACGAATTGAAGCAGGCAGCGACCGATCCAAAGGGTTGGGTTGCGCAACAATTGTCCGTTTCCGTGTCGCTTCCTGCACAACTGACTGAATTCCCGTCCAGTGAGACAGCCATTGTGGCGTTCCAAGAAGCACGTAAGAAAGCGCGCCGAAGTAAAGACAAGACGGCACTCAAGGCCGCACGCAAGGCCGCGAGGCGGAACTATCTAAATGAGGCGATCGCTCGGACCCAGGTGCAGATCGAAACACGTCAGCCGGTCGTCGAAAGACTCGTGGCGTTCTGGTCCAATCACTTCACCGTCTCGGTGCAAAAACCCCTGCTGACCGGAATTGCCGGCGCGTTCGAGCGCGAGGCGATCCGGCCCTATGTGAACGGCCGGTTTGTCGACATGTTGCGCGCCGCGATCCGGCATCCGGCAATGCTGGTCTATCTCGACAATGTGCAATCCATCGGGCCCAATTCGAAAATTGGTCAACGCCGCAAGCGCGGCTTAAACGAAAATCTGGCCCGCGAAGTGCTGGAATTGCATACGCTGGGTGTGCACGGGGGATACACGCAGGCCGACGTTCAGGCTTTTGCCAAGATGCTGACGGGTTGGTCGGTAGGCCGCAAGAAGGCCGCGGGTGGCTTTGTGTTTCACGAACAGGCGCATGAGCCTGGATCGAAAACGCTGCTCGGTACGCGCTATGCGGAGTCCGGGGCGGCGGAAGCGGAAGCGGCACTCGTAGCGCTGGCGCAGCATCCGTCGACGGCGCGCCACATTGCGTTCAAATTGGCGCGGCACTTTACCAAAGACAAACCGTCTGATGATCTGGTCAAAACGCTCGCCAAGACCTTCCTGGATACGAGTGGCGATCTTCGCGCGGTTATGAACGAGCTGATTCGTTCTTCGCATGTCTGGATTACGCCCTTGCCGAAAGTAAAAACGCCGAACGAATATATCGTGTCCGCGCTGCGCGCGGCGGGAATGCAAGAAAAGCCGCGTAAGGTGATCGGCGTATTGCGACTTATGGGTCAAATGCCATTTGCAGCGCCATCGCCGGCCGGTTGGCCGGATGAGGCCGCAAAATGGATCAGCCCGAACGCCATGATGCAACGGGCGGAACTCGCCATGGCCATGGGTCAAAGGATTGGTGGGCGGATCAAACTTGAAAATCTCGTGACGGAGACGATAGAACCGGTGGCGACGGCTGCGACACGAGCTGCAATTCGGCGGGCGCCGGACCGGCTGGAAGCAATCGCCACGTTATTCGCCAGCCCTGAATTTCAACGGAGATAGGGATGCCGACACGCCGCCGCGCACTCGCCTTGCTGGGCTCAGCTTCCGTTGCTACAGCGTTTCCCGTCGGGATTCCTGTGGCGTTTGCAACGGCGCCGACAGATCGACGGCTTGTCGTCATCATTCTGCGGGGTGGGCTCGACGGACTGGCGGCGGTGCCACCCTTTGCCGACCCGGACTATCGCGTGCAACGTGCCGGCTTGGCGCAGGAGGCGCCCGGCCCGAACGGCGGCGTGCTCGACTTGGATGGCCGGTTCGGCTTGCATCCAGCGTTGAAACCACTCCATGATTTGTACCGTCAGCGAGAACTGATTACTTTTCACGCTATCGCGACGCCTTACCGCAAGCGCTCGCATTTCGATGCACAGGATGTGCTGGAAAGTGGTGTTACGTCGCCGGGGTCCGTGCGTGATGGCTGGTTGAACCGCGCTTTAACGTTGTACGGCAATCGTGATCGGCGCCTCGGCCTCGCGGTCGGACAAACGGTGCCGTTGATCCTACGCGGCGATGCGCCGGTAGGTTCCTGGGCGCCGCGCAAGATCCCCCGCGCGGACGACGATTTTCTGACGCGTATGGCTGCGCTCTATAAACGCGATAAGGTGCTGGGCCCTGCCTTTGTGGAAGGAATTCAGGCGCAGGAGATGAGCGATGAGGTTCTCGGTGCCGATATGAATGGCAAAGGCAAGAAGCTGCGTGGCGCGCAGGCCCTGCCCACACTGGCGCGCAACGTGGCGAAACTGCTGTCGCACCCTACTGGCGCGCGACTGGCGGTTCTCGAAGTCGGTGGATGGGACACGCATGCCAACCAGGGAGTCTTGGCAGGGCGCTTGTCCCGAAACCTGAAATCGCTGGCTACGGGCATGCAGGCATTGAAAACCGGTATGGCCGATGTTTGGGACAAGAGTGCCGTTTTGGTTGTCAGTGAATTCGGCCGCACGGTCCGCCCGAACGGCACCAATGGCACGGACCATGGTACCGGTGGCATTGCGTTTTTGGCCGGCGGTGGCTTGCAGGGTGGCCGGGTTATCGCCGATTGGCCAGGTCTATCGGACCGCCATCTGCATGAAGGCCGGGATTTAAAGCCCACGCTGGATTTGCGCGCCGTTGAGAAGGCCATCGCGATTGAGCATCTGGGATTGCCGGCGAAAGACGTGTCTGAACGGGTGTTCCCGGATACGGCGAAGCTCACGGTCCAACGCGGACTGTTTCATTCGAAGGCTTGATTGGCGGCTTGATACGGCTTGGCGTATCCGCCAATACCGCCCTATCTTGATGGTCGGTGATCACAGTGCGTGGAAAACGGAATGTCTCAACCCGTCCCTTCGGTCGAGCCCGGACTGAAAAACGCGTTCGCGCGCGATGGTGTCGTAGTGCTGCGCAATGTAATCGATGCGTCTTGGCAAGCGCGTCTGCAGGCTGCCATCGACCGCGATATAGCCGACCCGGGGCCTTTCGCGCATGGCTACGTGCCGGAAGATGGCAGTGGCCGTTTTCACGGCAATCTGCGCATCTGGGAAAGCGACCCCGATTTCCGCGCGGTTTGCCTCGACTCTCCCCTGCCGGCGCTGGCGGCGCAGTTCTTTGGCGGCCGCAAAGTGAACCTTCTGTACGACCAGCTTTTCGTGAAGGAGCCGGGGACCGCGAACCGTACGCGCTGGCACAATGATCAGCCCTATTGGGCGATCCGGGGTGCCGATGTCCTGACCTTCTGGCTGGCCCTCGATCCTGTCACGGCGGAGAGCGGGGCCATGGAGTTCATCCGCGGCTCACACAACTGGAACCGCTGGTTTCAGCCGGAAAAGTTCGGCGACACCAACGCGCATGACGATTACGAGCGCAATCCGGACTATGAACCGATCCCGGATATCGAGGACGCGCGGCAAGACTACGACATCGTCAGTTGGGATCTCGCGCCCGGCGACGCCTATGTTTTTCACGGTCTGACGGTGCATGGTGCGGGGGGCAATCTGCACCAGCGGTACCGCCGCCGCGGCTATGCCGTTCGATACACCGGCGACGACGTGACCTACGACACGCGGCCCGGGCCCAATGAGCATTTGCGGAGTATGCGGTTGGCCGACGGCGATCCGTTGGATGGCCCGCAATTTCCCGTTGTTTGGCGGGCGGCGTCTGGAACGTAATAGATCTTACTTTGGGCCGCCTAACCCGCATAAGTATGGGTACTCGGGTCAAGCCCAAGTACGACAAGTGAGGGGATGCTGACTTAGTATTCGTCGTCATTTCCGCCGTGCTCAGGCTTGATTTTAGCGCCCAAGGCGAACGCTGCGTTTTCGATTAAACTGGACCATCGGGTCAAGCCCAAGGGTGACGCGGTGTGAGTTTCGGCCGCTCTTTCTCTCCTAAGCCCGGCCGTGTGCCCCAAGCCCCCGTCATGCTTGGGCTTGACCCGAGCATCCATCTCTTAGCTGCAGATCGTCTCGTATAGGTCCTCCCAATGTGGATTCTCGAGTTCGATCAACGCAACTTTCCAATCCCGCTTCCAGTGCTTCAAATTCTTCTCACGTTGAATGGCCTCTTCGGCACGATCATGTGTTTCAAGATAGACAAGCGACTTAACATCATGGCGCTTCGTGAAGCCATCCACGAACCCTTCTTTGTGTTCATAAACGCGCCGAACGACATCGTTCGTCACGCCGATATAGAGCGTGCCGTTCGGTTTGCTGGAGAGAATGTAGACGTAATAAGGCATAGGTCGAGCGTGGCATAGAATTGGATACTCGTGTCAAGCACGAGTATGACTGATAAGTTTCTGCAACATAACCTTCCTCACTGCCGTCATGCTTGGGCTTGACCCGAGCATCCATCTCTTAGCTGCAGATCGTCTCGTAAAGATCCTCCCAAAACGGGTTCTCGCGCTCGATCAACGCGACTTTCCAATCCCGCTTCCAGTGCTTCAAATTCTTCTCGCGCTGAATGGCCTGTTCTGCTCGGTCATGCGTTTCGAGATAGACAAGCGTCTTGACGCTGTGGCGCTTCGTAAAACCATCCACGAGCCATTCTTTGTGTTCATAAACGCGCCGAACGACATCGTTCGTCACGCCGATATAGAGCGTGCCGTTCGGTTTGCTGGAGAGAATGTAGACGTAATAAGGCATAGGTCGAGCGTGGCATGGAAATGGATACTCGTGTCAAGCACGAGTATGACCCGGCGGAGAATACTATGCCGTAATTGTCCTCTGTTTCTGTCATGCTTGGGCTTGGCCCGAGCATCCATGCTTCAAATGCATTGACGGTCCTGTCGCCAAACGCTTTCGCTTATCCCGTGATCCGGGAACCAAGAATCCCTATAATAGCGTGAACTGTGCCCAAAGCCGCGCCCAAGGAGAGCCTGTGATGTCTGTCGAGATTGTCCGTACCGCCTGTCCCCATGACTGTCCGAGCGCCTGTGCGCTCGAAGTCGAGCGCCTGTCGCCGACGCAGATCGGCCGTGTTCGGGGTGCGTCTGACCTGCCGTTCACGGCCGGCGTCGTGTGCGAGAAGGTGGGGCGTTATGCGGAGCGGGTGCATCATCCCGACCGTCTGACCCATCCGATGCGCCGCGTTGGCAAGAAAGGCGAGGGGAAATTCGAACGGATCAGCTGGGACGAGGCGCTCGATACCGTCGCGGCGGCGTTCAAATCGGCAACCGATAAGTACGGGCTAGAATCTGTCTGGCCCTATCATTCCGGCGGCACGCTTGGCGTCGTGCAACGCCATGGTATCGAACGTCTGAGCCGGGTGCTGGGCTATTCCGGCATGATCGGCACGATCTGCGTGACCCCGGCGATGTCCGGCTGGGCGGCGGGGGTCGGCGGGCAGCGCGGCGCCGATCCGTGCGAGATCGAGGACTCGGAGCTGATCGTCGTCTGGGGCGGCAACCCGGTGCACACCAACGTCAATCTGATGAACCATATCCAGAAGGCCCGCAAGGCGCGCGGCGCAAAGCTGGTCGTCATCGATGTCTACCGCACCTCGACCATGGCCGCCGCCGATATCGGGTTGGTGCTGCGGCCCGGCACCGATGGCGCGCTGGCCTGTGCGGTGATGCAGGTAATCCTGGCGGAAGGGCTGGCGGATGAGGACTATCTCGCCGAACTCACCGATTTCGACGACGAGGTCCGGGCGCATCTGGCGACGAAGACGCCGCAATGGGCGTCCGACATCACAGGGCTGACCGTTGACGAAATTACCGCCCTGGCCCGTCTCTATGGTGGGACGAAGAAGAGCTTTATCAAATTCGGCGTCGGATTCACCCGCAGCCGCAACGGTGCGACGAACATGCATGCGGCCAGCGGGTTGCCGGCGATCACCGGCGCGTGGCGGCAGCGCGGCGGCGGCGCGTTCTGGGGCAGTTTCGATATCTGGGGCCTCGACACGACGATGGCGCATGCCGCCGACAAGGCGGGCGATGTGACGCGGATGCTCGATCAGTCGCGCATCGGGGCGATCCTGTGCGGCGATGCGGACGCACTGAAGGGCGGCCCGCCGGTGACCGCGATGCTGATCCAGAATTCCAACACCGCGCTGGTCGCGGCGGATACCGCGTCGGTGCGGAAAGGGCTGAGCCGCGACGATTTGTTCGTCTGCGTGCATGAACAGTTCATGACGGCCACGGCACGCTATGCCGACATCCTGCTGCCGGCGGCGATGTTCCTGGAACTGGACGATATGTACAAGGGCTGGGGCCACACGGCGCTCAGCATGGGGCCGCGGGTGCTTGAGCAGCATGAGGAATGCTGGAGCAATCTTGAAGTCGTGAACGCGCTGGCGAAACGGCTCGGCGCCGAACATCCGAGCTTCGATATGACCGCCCGGGACTTGCTGGACAAGACCCTGCAGGATTCTGGCAAGGGCACGTTGGACGCCGCTATCACGCGCGGCTGGCTCGATTGCGCTCCCAGTTTCGAGGACGCGCATTTCCTGAACGGCTTCCCGCATGATGACGGCAAGTTTCATTTCAAGCCGGACTGGTCGAAGATCGGCCCCTATCATGAAGGCATGCCCGCGATGACGGATCATTGGGCCGTGACCGACACGACCGGTCCGGACAAGCCGCTCCGCCTTGTGACGCCGCCGCCGCGGACCTATCTCAACTCCTCCTTCACGGAGACGCCGGGTTCGCAGCGCCGCGAAAAAGAACCGACGGCCATGATCCATCCGCAAGATGCCGCGACCTACGGCGTCACGGACGGCGGCGACATCCGTATCGGCAATCAGAAGGGAGATGTGGTCCTGAAGGCCAAGATCTCCGACACCGCCAAACAGGGCGTCGTCATCGCCGAAGGCGTCTGGCCCGACACCGCCTTCGACCGCAAGATCGGCATCAATCTGTTGATCGACGGCACCCCGGTCGCTCCGTCGGGCGGATCGGCCTTCCACGACACCGCGATCTGGCTCAAGGCGGAAGCGGACACGCTCACCGCGGACGCGGCTGATTAAACAGAATTGACTGACCTGAGATTCCAATTTTAATACCTTGGTAGAATTACTGTTCTGATAATTCCAAGGAAAGAAAGTGAAATAATGTTTTAGGAGACAGGATTTCTGTGCCTCAAAATTACGAAGGGCCAAATAAAGGGTTTGATTTGCCGAGTGCTGCAATGTTTTTCGGTATAGCAGCATTATTATTTGCTGAGACTATTCTTATCAAGACACACAATTTTTCTGAAACTTGGACGTACTTAGTAATAATTATAAGTGCAATTGCATTGATCGGGCTCTTGCTTCATTGGGTGTGGCGTCTGCCGCATGTGTTCTGGTGCTCCCCAATTCGACATAGAGCTACAGTCTTCACGCAACCTGGTCTGATTTGGAGAAATATTATTATATTTTTCGTTTCCGGTAGTACTCTTCCATTAGTAGAGTTATTTACAAATGTAGGTTTTAATCAGGTGTTGGGTTCATTGATGCTAGGGGCTTTTTTTTATTTCGCTTTGTATATTCACCTTTGGAATGACGAAAACCAGCGAGAAAGAGATTTAAGAGCTTATAAAATTTTTTGTTTGTTAAAAGAAGGAATCATTCACAAGTACTGCTTATATCTTAGACCATTTGAGAGTACCGGTAGAATGACTACCTTAAGAAATGAGCGTGAGTTTAAAAGAAGTCGAGAGTTTATTGACGTCGAAGCTGTAATTTCTGAAGCAGTTGAGCCGCGAATGCCATTGATAGGTTTGGGAAAACCAGGCGAGCAGGTAGGAGCAGGAAGAATTTCGAGTACCGATGAGAATTGGTGGTCTAGTGTAAAGCTGTTAATTGATAATGCTGTCTTAATTTTTGTGCTTCCGCAGCAAAAAAAAGGGGCTACGCGTAAAGAAGTAGAGTGGCTTCTTACAAATCGATATGTCGATAAATGTATATTCTTGATGCCTCCGAATTGGGAAAACAATTGGAAATCCGTTTCAATTGAAATGGAATCTCTTGGGATAAAATTTCCGAAATATAGATCTGAAGGGTTACTTTTTACCCTGGCGCAAGATGAAGACTACCTAAAAACAATCACTGGTGCAATTCAATTGGATATGTTGCTAGATAACTCTAAAGAGTTGCTCAAGGCTCTTGATATGTTGGTGCGCGGTACAGCGGAAACGGAAATGCCCGAACCATACTTAAAGGGTCCTGAACAAGATACTGAAATGAGTGACCGATGGTTTTGGTTTCGCCACCGTGCCTTAGTATACATGACTGGAATTGCATGGTTTTCTGGAATGATTTATTTGTGGATGTTGTAGTTTAGATAGCTTTCTTTAGTAGAACCTTGGAACTTTTTCTTTTGCGCTTGTTCCTGTCGATTGCACGAATCTAGGGCTTTTTGCTATGTCTTATGGGTTTGGTGGGATTGAAAGATGGATACTCGTGTCAAGCACGAGGATGACGATGAGCTAGCGTCGTCCTATTGATGATGCAGCCGAGGCGCCATGCGCACGTATAGCCATGAGTCGGAAGGCCCGGACTCTGCTCAAATCCGTCATGCTCGTGCTCCGACAAGAGCATCCATGTTGAAATGGCGTGGTCGTTTCTAAAAATTGAACGCCAATCCCTCAGGCAAACGCCGTCGGCCGCGGGCTGATATCGCTGGCTGACATCATCTCGTACGCCAGGCGGGTCGTCAGCTCCGCCTGCAGGGCGGCGGCTTCGGGGAGGCCGTAGAGGTTCCGCATCTCGTCCGGATCGGTTGTGCGGTCGAACAGCTCCCCGTGATCCAGCCCGTCATAGAGGGTCAGCCGCGCCTCATCGGTGAGCAGGGTCCGCATGCGCAGGGGGCGGCCGGTGTGGACCATGTCATGGACCTGGTCTTCCTCGATCAGGACCGCCTCGCGCGGCGTTTGCGTCGGGTCGTCGAGCAGCGGGGTAAGGTCGTGGCTTTGCATGCCGTGATGCGGTTCGACCCCTGCCAGAGCGGAAAGGGTCGCGGCGAGGTCGATGGAGCCGACCAGGGAGGTGCAGACGCCGGGCTCCTTGCCGGGCGCGTTGATCAGCAGCGGCACGCGGATGCAGCCTTCGTAATGCATCGCGCCTTTCAGCATCATGCCGTGATCGCCGAACATGTCGCCATGATCGCTGGTGAACAGGATGATGGTGTTGTCCGCCAGGCCGGACTTTTTCAAGGTCGCCAGCAGCCGCCCGATGGCGTCGTCGACCATGGTGATCATGCCATAGGCCTTGGCGGCCATCTCGCGATATTCCGGTTCCGTCGGCGAGAAAGGATTCACATGGGCGCGCAGGGGCTGGCCGCGCTTCTTCTGCATGCGCTTGTATTGCGGCGTCGAGTGTTCATGCGGATCGTCGAAGCTCGCGGGCAGGGGCACGTCCGCCGGGTCGTACATATCGTAGTACTTGCCGGGCGGCGTGAAGGGATGATGCGGGTCCGGGTAGGAGCAGACCGCGAAGAAGGGCTCGTCCGCCCGATGCGCCGCATGGTCGCGGATATAGGTCTGCGTGCGTTCGGTTATGTAGGTCGTGGGGTAGATCTCCTCTGGCACCGAGGTGCGCCAGACATGGAAGGCGGGTTTGGAGACCTCCTTGGCATTCCCCGCGCCTTTGAGGGTGGCGATGTCGGAGCCCTTTTCCTGGGCCCAATGGTAATAGTGTCCGGTGCAGCTATCGCTATGTCCGACGGACAGCTCAACATGGTCGAAGCCGTAATAATCGTCCGGCATGGCGACGAACTCGCCATTGTGCCGCGCCACGTTTTCATACAGGTCCCAGCCCTTGGGCAGGTCCTCTATCCGCGCGTCGTGCGGCGGCAGGTCCGGCAGCGCCTTGGCGAGTTGTTCCGGCGAACTGCCCATATTCTGCAGATGGCATTTGCCGATATGCGCGGTGCGGTAGCCCGCCTCCCGCAAAGTCCGCGGAAAGGTCCGTTCACGCGGGTCGAGCGGAATGCCGTTATAGCGCGTGCCGTGCAGCGAGGGCATGCGGCCGGTAAAGATCGTCGAGCGGTTCGGCATGCAGATCGGATTGGCGACATAGGCCTTATCGAAGCGCATCGATTGTGCCGCCAGCGCGTCGAGATTGGGTGTTTGCACCAAGGGATTGCCGCCGAAGCCGGTGAAGTCCGGCCGGTGCTGGTCGGTCATGATGAGCAGGATGTTGGGGCGTTGGGTCACGGGAAGGGCTCCGTTGAATTTTCAGAATTGCGGCGGCAAAGGCGTTTGTCAGCCCAAAAAATAGGTACCGATACGGTGTCGGTAAAGGATAAGATTCAATATCGAACCGGTTCCCACCATTTAGCGTTGTGTTGTATGTTTCCGCGTTTATCTCAGGAATTTCAGAAAGGAACAGAGCGTCTCTTGGTGCCGCGAGAGCATGCACGGAAAGGCATTTTGATTTGGCTGTTCAGTCTCCTGTCGATCTTCGTTCTCGGCGGTTATTTCAACATGGTGCTGTCCGTTGTCGCCGACATTTTCGGACTCAATGTTGTCTTTGAGGTTCTTACGGCTGAAACAGCAGCGGAGCTCAGAACGTTCGGCCGCGAAGAAGTTTTGCTGAGCGTGATTTATCAATTCGCCGAAATTGCCGTAATTTTTCCCGTGATTTGGGTGGCATTCCAAATTCTCGAAATAAAGACAACAGATATCGTTGCACCAGGAGGGCGGATACGGTGGCTGGATATATTGTATACCGGCCTTTTTCCCATTGGTTTTTATGTCATTGTCAATTCGTTAGGTTTGGTTTTCTACGGTCAGAATATTCCAGTTTACTTTAGGTCCAGTGCCGAATGGACTTTAGTTTTTTTGGCCATCCCCATAGTTGCCCTTCAAGCAACGACGGAAGAATTGGTGTTTCGAGGCTACTTTTTCCAACTCATTGGCGGCATAACGAGATCCTAGCCGATCATCTTTCTTGCGATTTCTACGCTGTTCTTTGCCATTCATTTATTCAATCCGGAAATCAAATCCTACGGGTGGGAAGCTGTTTATAATTATTTGCTGTCGTCAGTTCTGTTGACTGCTTTAGCATTGAGGACGGGGCGGCTCGAATATGCTATCGGTCTGCATATAGGATTAAACGTCAACTCTCTGCTTTATTTTGACGTAGCGAAAGCGGCTCAATTATTTGGATTTGAGGCAGTCGAAAACGGGTTTGAGTACAGTTTCAGTCTCGTCAGTGCAATTGTGTTGGTCCTGCCGGAGCTCCTTTATTATTTAGCAGCTGTCAGATTGCATCGCCGATGGGGCACTTAAATCCGCTAATGCCCGATGCTGCCGCTTAAGCCTGCCACAATTCCGGGAAAACTGTGTCATCAGCAGGCGGGTCGCCGGGGGCGACGGAGACGTCTTCGGCCTTGACCGTCGGGTCGGTGCCGTCATGTGGGTACCATACAGCATCATCGCCCAGCCAGCGGGTTGAGATCGCGGCACGGCGCGAACTGACCGAGGCATTGCCGCGCGCGCCGTGGATCGTCCAGGCGGAGAAGATCAGGGCATCGCCCGGTACAACGTCATAACCGACGATGTCGAATGCGGACCGGTCGGCTTCGATGTCGGGGCATTTTTCGCCCGTCGCCTTGGCCATCCAGGAGGCGCTGGCGTCGTCGGGGCCGTTGAAGGCTTCCGGCGCGTAGTATTTCCCGTCGAGATGGGAAGCGCGCACGAATTCCAGTGCACTGTTCTCCACCGTGCAGGATGTCAGCGCGAGCCAGATTGAGCAAATCTGTTTGCCCATGAAGGGCCAGTAGGGAATGTCCTGGTGCCAGGGTGTCGGGCCGGCGGTGCCCGGTTCCTTTACCAGCAGATGATCGAAATAGAAGCGGACGCTCTGGCTGTCCATGGCCTGGGCTGCGAGCTTGGCGCAACCGGACTCGCGTATGAAGGCGTTGATCTCCGCGTTTTCGCGCCACAGATAGCGGTCGGTGAAATTCCGGTCTGTCGCGGCGCCGGGATTGGCGTCGTTCGACCATTTGCTGGGCGCCGCGAGTTGCTGGTCGACGACGGCGGTCATTCTACTGACCCACGCCGCGGAGACGGCCTTCGGCACAAGCACGACGCCATTCTCCGCGAAGGCCTGTCGTTCCGCTTGCGTGAGATCACGTTCGATGGTCGGCCTCCCAACATTCGCGTTGCAAAAGGTATCGGGCATACCCACGATGTTGCCAAAGCGCAAATATGGCTGACTTAGAGCTTGAAGGGAAACGATCATGGCGACCGATTACGAATTTCTGCAAATCGAAAAAGCGGGCAAGATTGCCAATTTGACCCTAAATCGGCCGCATCGCCTGAATGCGGTACATCAGCCCGCGGCGTTCGAACTGAAAGCCGCCGCGCAAGAGCTGGATGCCGATCCGGATGTCAGGCTGGTCGCGATCCGGGGCGAGGGACGGGCGTTCTCGACCGGGATCGATCTCAAGGATTTGGCCGTCGGTGAGATCGATATGCAGTATTTTCGCGTCTGGGAAGAAGCGCTGCGCATCTTCGAGACGATGGACAAGCTGGTGATCTGCCAGATCCATGGGCATGCCGTGGGCGGCGGTCTTCAACTGGCCATGGCTTGCGATATCCGGGTTGCGACGGCCGACGCGAACCTGTCGGTGCCGGCGATCAATGAAGGGTTGCTGCCGGGTCTCGGGACGTTGCGTCTGGCGCGTTATATCGGGCACGGCCGGGCGAAACGGATGGTGCTGTCCGGCGACGGCATCACCGGCGAGGAGGGGCTGGCAATTGGGTTGGTCGATCATCTGATCCCGGCGGACGGCATGGCGGCGGCGTTCGATGCGCTGATCGATAAGTACATGTCGGTCAATTCACAGGGCTGCCGACTGTCGAAGCTGGCCGTGAATGATTGCTTCGATCTGGAATTCGACCCGTTTCTGGAACGCTATATGTCGCTGCAGCAACAGGCGTTTGACTCGAATGATTTTAAGGAGGCTATCGATGCCTATCACGCGAAACGGTCACCACAATGGGCCTAGGCGCGCTTAAGCCGATGCCAAAATCCGCACCAAACCCCGCGCGGGATCCACGACAATGCGGTCGCCGCTCTTGATGGCCGCGGTGATGTCGGTCTCGAACCTGTCGATCAGCGGCAGTTGGGCAAAGGCAGCGCCCTGCGCCATGACCGGATTGGCGTCGTTCAACAATAGGCCGAGTGGCGCCTTCTCCTTCTGCACCATCTCGCGCAGCATCCAAGCAGAGGCGACACCCCCCTTGGCGGCGTTCAGCACCAGAATACGGCCGACATAATTATCGCCATACAGCTTGTGCGACGGGCGGGAAACGATGCCGCGGTCCCGGTCGAGATCGTAGCGGGTGCTGAAATTATCGGCGGCGGCGAGGGCGATGCCTTCGACGGTGGGGCCGATGCCGATATGGCCTTTGATGATCTTTTCGCTCATGGCAGCACTTTTCCGGCAAGCGCGGAGGCAATGCAGCGCGGAATATCCGCCGGCGTGGGTCTGTAGCCATAGCCCTCGCAGATATTTACCATTTTCACCGAGTGCGTCATCATACGTTCCCAGCCATGCGCCTCGCGGATTTCCTTGGCGAAGGTGGCGAAGAAGTCGTGGCCGTGCACGACCCTGCCACCAGCTTTCTCGATTGTCTGGTTGAGGCCGATGCGTGCGCAGGCTTCCTTGATTTCAATCGGTGTGTAGACCAGCAACGTGGTGTCCGGATGCACTTTCTTGCCGTCGAGCAGTTCGGCGATTTGCACGATTTCGGGAATGTCGAGCTGTGGCGTCGAAAGTGCGACGACATCGAGCTTTTCGTTTGTACCACCCCATTCGTCATAGAATTCATTGAGATGCGTTCGGGATATTGTTTCCGGGGTGGGTGTCTTGCCGCCGCAAGCCGTTGCCCAGTTGGGCGCCTCCGGCGTGATGCCGATGACGTGGAACATGGCGATGGACCCGTAGCTCGCCATCGAAAGTGCCATGTGGTTGAGGTCGAGGATTGTCGGGCGGGCTCCTGTGACCTCCAACGCGGGAACCGACCAGTAGGAATTCAGCTTGCGGCCAATGAGGGCGCCGACGATGCCCCAGTCGACGACCGTTTCGGGTTCGAAGTCGAGCTTGAAGGCGTGCGTCGCCAGCCGTTTCTCGTCGAGATGAAACCCGTATCGAGGCACTCTTCCGGTGAAGAAGGCGGCGAGGCTGGAAGGGCCCGCTTCGAAGTTGCAGCGCGCGCCAACGATGCCGTTCATATAGACCACCGACGGTGTCCCGCTGTAACCGCAAGCCTCACCAAAGCCGGGCGCGGTGACGGAGTGATCGTTGACATAGGCGTGCGATGTCACGACGCCGAGTTTGCCCAATGCCACGACTGCTTCCGCGCTTTCTCCCGCGAGATCGCGGCCCGGCAGCAGAAAGCGGAACGTCTCTTCATCGAAGCCACGAAAGTCCGCTGTGGCAAAGGCACGAGGTCGCCGTTCTTCGGACGGAAGAGCGGCCAGTTCTTCGAGAAAGGCGACGCCACTGTCGCCCATCGTCTCCCTGTCCGTGCTGGCATGGATCATTCGGACGGGCACAAAGTCCTCGGCGTCAAAAAAAGTGCCGACGCTCCACTGATAGCCGATGGCCCATTGCGCCGCCTTGCCGTGGGTGCCATCGAGCATGGCCTGTTCTGTCTCGTTTAGCTTCATGCCGACTCTTAATGCTGTTCGCTGTTTCAGTTGTTCTTGTGTTTTAGTTTCCGCTTCCAATGACTGCCATGGCTTCGACCTCGACAAGCAGTTCCGGCATAACGAGTGCCGGTGTGGCGACGGCTGTACTTGCAGGAACGCCGGCTGGAAACGCCTCGGTCCGGGCTTTCCCAAATTTGCCATAGGTGGAAATATCGGTCAGATAGGTGGTGATCTTTACGACATCGGTCATGCCGGCGCCGGCACTCGCGAGCGCATCTTCGATATTCTTGAAGATCTGTTTCGATTGCGCATAGACGTCGCCTTCGCCAATAACATTGCCATCGCTATCCAGCGCAACCGTACCCGATAGGTGAATTGTATCGCCGAGCTTGACCCCGGCGGAAATATTGAACTTCTTTGTCCAGGCCCAACCCGGATCGACACGTTCCTGTTTCATAAAATGCTCCCCGATTAAATGGCATACCGATCCGGTCAGCCCGCTTCCGGCTCGCCATAGATTTCTCGGATCTTTTCGTCCTGGCCGGTTGGAGAGAACAACTCCCACATGATGCCGTTGATGTCGTCTTCCGCGGTGAAGCCGCTCGCATGGTCATCTTCGAAACCGAGATGGCGAAGCTGGCCCGCTTTCTCCGGTATCTGATTGATCGAAAAATTCATCTGATCGGTGCGCCACATGGCATATTTTTCGCGCACGATGGCCACGGGATTGCACCCCAGACGTTTCGAGTAATCGTCGATCGACTCATCTATATCGGCAACGGCGAGGGCGATATGTATACGTCGCATGGTGAACCTTTCTGATCGTTGACGTTAAACCTTAACCCACCCTGTGGGCCTTCATAAAGTCCGGGTCGGGTTCGATCCCCAGGCCCGCGCCCGTCGGTAATGTCATGATGCCGCTATCGATAGGAGGTAGGCCCCCTGTCAGATGCTCGCGCAGCGGATTGGGATTGGCATCGACTTCCAGAATGCCCGTGCCACCCGCGGCGGCAAGGCAATGCGCGGACGCCAGAATACCCATGGGGCCGGCCAGGAAGTGGGGACAGTAGCGTTGTCCGGCGTCGACGATACGTCGCGCCAACGGCAGTGTCTTGGTGAAGCCACCCCATTTGCACATATCCGGCTGTACGACACCCAGCGCGCCGGACGCGATATGCGCGTCGAACTGTCCGTCGCCGAGCAGGTTTTCGCCGGCCGCTATCGGCGATCCGCCCTGATCCGCGAGGCGTTTCCATTGTTCGATAGAGGCGTCGGCGGGAAGGGGTTCTTCAATCCACTTCAGATCGAATTCGGAGTAGGCCCGCCAGTGATCGCAGGCGGTTTCGATGCCCCAGCCTTGATTGACATCGGTCATCAGTTCGCGGTCTCCGATCAGCGCGCGCATGCCGTTCAGCGCGGCGAAGTCGGTGTCCTGGCCAAAGCCGATCTTAATCTTGAAGGCGTTGTAGCCTTCCTTGAGTTTCTGCATCACGATGTCTTCGAACCCGGTTGGGTTCAGGCCGCTCGCGTAGGAGGGTACCGTATCGCGTTCACCGCCCATCAGGCGCCAGAGCGGTACGCCGAGGCGCCGCGCCACGAGATCCCAAAGCGCGATATCCACGCCGGCGATTGCCTGTGCGAAGGGACCTGGCTCGCCAGACTGCAAGGTCATGATGTGGGTCTTGCGGGTTAAAGCGTCAAAGGCTGTGGCCGGAGAGTCCCAACTTTCGGATAAAGCGATGGCGGCGAGGAAGTCGCGGATGAGATGGGCCCGGTTTTCCGCGCCATGAACGGGAAAATTACCGAAGACTTCGCCCCAGCCCACGGCACCATCCTTGTCTTCCGCCCGCACCAGTAAGACAGCACGCTCTGGAATGTTGCCAAAGGAGGTCACGATGGGCGAGTCGATCTTCGCGCGAAGCAAAATGGGCTCGACCTTCGCGAGATTGAGAGCGGGCAGTGCGTTGGCATTGGGAAGCTGGGCGAGCATGGGGATCCTTATTTGTACGGCGCGACTATAGCGGCGTAGCATGGAGGGCGCATCAGCCGATGCGAAAGCGTTCCGTATTTTGGGAGTGATCATGGTGGAGCTGACAAACGAACTGGAAGGCAAAGTGGCGATCGTCACGGGCAGCGCACGGAACATCGGCCGTGCGACCGCAGAGGAACTTGCCAGCGCGGGGGCGGCTGTCGTGATCAATGCGCTGCAGGCCAAGGATCTCTGCGAGGAGGTCGCCGAAAACATCAATGCCAAAGGCGGCCGGGCCGTCCCCGTAATGGCGGACTGCAGCAAACCGGACGAGATCGAAGCCCTGGCCCAGGCCGCCATCAAGGCATTCGGCGGTATCGACATCCTGGTGCACAACGCTGCGACCCGGAACCCGAAATCCTTCGACGATCTGACGCGAGAGGATTTCCAGCAGGTCATCGACCTGTCGATCCTCGGCTGCTTTCATCTGGCAAAAGCGACCGTGCCGTCGATGCGCGCGCGCGGCGGTGGCGCGATCATCGGTGTTGGCGGCTTGAACTCTTATGTCGGCCGAAAAGGGCGTTCGCACTTGATGGTCGCGAAGGCCGGGCTGAATATGTACATCCGCAGTCTCGCGCTCGATCTCGGCCCCGACGGCATTACCGCCAACCAGGTCGTGGTCGGCCCTTACAATACGCGGGCCCCGGACTCGACAATGACGGGGGAACAAATCCAGGCCCGTATCGACGGTGTCCCCGTGAAGCGGGAAGGGCTGCCGCAGGACATGGCGGACCTGATCCGGTTCCTCGTCGGGCCGGCCGGTACGTTTATCACCGGTCAGACCATTCATTCCAGCGGCGGCGCGTTTATGAACGCCTAATAGCCCGCCTTCTTGTCGATTTCTTGCAGCAATCCCCCACCCGCATCGAGGCTTTGGATATTCGCGGCAATTTCCGTTACCAACTGGGCGACCGTAGGCCGCCGTGCAACATGCGGCATTACCGTGATCTTGGGGTGCGCCCATAGCGGACTTTCGGGCGGCAGGGGTTCCGGGACATGCGCGTCGAGCGCGGCGTACGCCAACTGCCCGGAATCGAGCGCTGCGATCAGATCGTTGGTCAAGACATGCTTGCCGCGTCCGACATTCACCAGCATGGCGCCTTTCGGCATCATGGCGAAGGTGCGGGCACAGAAAATGCCTTCGGTTTCCTTCGTCAGCGGTAACAGGCAGACGGCGATGTCCGTCTGGTTGAGAAACGCTTCGAGCTGGTCCTCGCCATGAAAGACTGGGATTTCCGCATCGGGTTTGGGTGTCCGTGTCCAAGCCGATACCGGGAACCCAAGTGATTTCAGAACGAGCGCCGGCGCGGTTGCCATCATACCGTAGCCGAGAAACCCGATACGGCGTTCTTCCGGCCGTGTGATCGCGACCCGGTGCCATTCGCGATTGGCCTGCCGTTGCTGATAACCAGGCATGTCGCGGTGAAAGCGCAGGACATGCATGATGACATATTCGGTCATCATCGGATCGCCGCCGGACGGTTCCAACTTGCCGAGCGGAACCTGTGGCACATTAGGATGCCTGATAAAGGAGTCGACACCGGCGGAGCGGGTAAACATCGCCTTCAGATTTGGCGGCGCCGGTATGACGTCGAAATCGGGCCGCATGAAGGCGAGGTAGTCGATCTCCGAGAGGTCCCCTGCATCGGGAAATATGCGCAGTTCCAAATCAGGAATCTGTTCGGCGAA
Source organism: Alphaproteobacteria bacterium (assembly GCA_021774435.1). Lineage (GTDB taxonomy): Bacteria > Pseudomonadota > Alphaproteobacteria > UBA8366. The sequence continues at coordinate 1,484 of JAJFJB010000214.1, read as the reverse complement.
TGTGGCGCGCCATGTCTCCACGTCTCCAATGAACTTGTCCAAATTTACCAGTAATAGCGCCACGGGAACCCCCAACTTACATTTCTAACGATCGCGATATCGTACACCATGCTGCGTCATCATGTTGCCAACAGGGCCTTGCGATGGGAGAGTAATCGTTCACGGCAAGCCAACCGGGGTCAATGACATGGCGCAACTCGTTCTGGGGATCGGGGTTTCGCATTCGCCGATGCTGAATGCGGCGGCAGAGGACTGGTTGCTGTTCATCGAGCGGGATCGTCTGCGCGACCATCTCGACAAGGATGGCAATCCCGCGACCTATGAAGACCTGCTGCGCAGAGCTGGCCCTGACATTGCCGGGAAAATCCAACCCGATGTGCTGGCCGCGCGGCATGCCGCCGCGATGGCGAACCTGGTGAAGATACGCGCGACGTTGCGTGAAGCCGCACTCGATGCGCTGATCGTGGTCGGCGACGATCAGGACGAGCTCTATGATCAAAGCAATACACCCTGCATTCTGATCTATCGCGGCGAGACCATCCGCAATGTGCCGCTGAATGGCGGCGCTAAGGGGCCGGACTGGTCGAAACGGCTGGCGGCACGCTATTACGAAGACAGCGAACCGCGCGAATATCCTGTCGATGCGCCTTTGGCGCACCATCTCATCGATTGGCTGATCGACCGCGAATTCGACATTGCCTGCGCCAATTCGGTGGAGCCGGGGAAGGGGGAAGGGCATGCCTTCGGATTCGTTCACAACCGCTTGTATGAAGGCGATGCGCCGCCCGTGGTGCCCATATTCATGAACACCTATTTTCCGCCGAACCAGGCAAGCCCGCGCCGCTGTTACCGGTTGGGGCAGGCCATCGCGGAGGCTGTCGAGGCCTATCCGGGGGAGGCGCGAGTCGGGATTCTGGCGTCCGGTGGGCTCAGCCACTTTACGGTGGATGAAGTACTCGATGGCGAAGTGATGCGCGCGCTCCGGGACAAGGACACGAAAGCGCTTCAGTCGCTGCCGCGCAACAAACTCAATGGCGGCAGTTCAGAAATTCGCAACTGGCTTGTCGCCGCGGGCGCGCTGGAGCATCTGCCGTTGACTTGGATTGATTATCAGCCCGGATACAGGACGCCAGCGGGGACGGGGACGGGTCTCTGTTTCGCCAGTTGGTCCTGATTCCGCGCCGAACCTAAGGAGTAAAGAATGTTAAGCCGCGAAGAGAACGAGTATCTGACCCGCACCGGCCCCGATGCCCCAATGGGGAATTTCATGCGGCGCTTTTGGATGCCCTTCATGCTGAGCGAGGAGATCGCAGAGCCTGACTGCCCGCCGGTGCGGGTGACCTTACTGGGCGAGGATTTGCTGGCGTTTCGGGACAGTAAGGGACGCGCCGCGCTGGTCGATCAGTTCTGCCCGCATCGGCTGGTCAGTCTTTTCTTTGGCCGCAACGAGGATTGCGGCATCCGCTGTGTCTATCACGGCTGGA
>JAJFJB010000213.1 GCA_021774435.1 Alphaproteobacteria bacterium | reverse complement strand
GACTTTTCCGCTTTGAATGCATATCGGCGATTTGGATTTGGCTCGGCGCCATGATTTGCACACCTTTACTGATGGAACCTGCTAAAAAATGGAACCTGCAATAATGAAGACGGAAAAACAAAGTGTCGCCTATGGCCCTGTGGATATGCACGTCGGCAAACGTGTCCGGATAAGGCGGCGGCTTTTGGACATGAGCCAAGCGGACCTGGGAGATGCGATTGGACTGACGTTTCAGCAGGTCCAGAAATATGAAAGAGGCGCAAACCGTATTAGCGCAAGTGTGCTTTTTCGCCTTAGTGAAGTCCTCGACGTACCAATCTCATTTTTCTTCGACGATATGCCCGACGCGCTCGTGAAAACGAGCCAGTCGGATGTGGCGTCGGCCGCTCCCGACCTTGGTGCTTTTGGTTCGCCGGATGCTCGTGAACTCGTTCACGCCTACGCCAAAATTGATGATCCGAAAATTCGGCGTTCAATGTTCGATTTGGCAAAATCTTTGGCTCGTGCGAACGCAGAGCGCTAGTGGCAAACGAGTTTACGTATTAGCTCGCTAATACTCGCCACTCAACGCGGCCCCAACAACGCTGGACCGGCTATAGCGATTTCGGATTGTTGCCTTTAGTGCGGCGGTAGCATGCCGAGCGGCATACATGTCGGGTGTTTCAATCTGAATGATGCTTTGTTCCGGCGGACGCACGCCCCAGGCCGCGCGTTTTGGCTGGCCGTAGGTGTCGAATTCTACCCAAACTTTGAAATTTTCGACGGGAAATAATGCGGTTGTCATTATGAACTCACCCTTGCTAATTGCTGTCGTATTCGCAGCCAATTAACAGCAGGCGCATGAAACCGGAATGACCGCAGTGTAACGGTTCAAAGACTCTGATAAATCGGGGAAAAATTCATCGGCGTTACCACTGCATAAGGGAGCAATGGTGAGCGCGACAGGATTCGAACCTGTGACCGTCTGATTAAAAGTCAGATGCTCTACCAACTGAGCTACGCGCCCGACCGTATTCGCCGGATAGGCGCGAGAAAATAGAAACCTTGTCGCTCCAGGTCAACGTCCGTTTCACGCTTTACCGTAAAGATATTGATTCCGCTTCGAGCGTAAGGCCGATTGCGCCGACAAGATGGCGTATTATTGCGCTTCCGGTGCGAAAACTGTCGCCGCCATTATCGGGTGCCCGGGAGGCGCCGTGCCATGACGGCTTGCCTGCTGTCTCGTCAAATGCCTCGAGTTGAATACCGAATCCCTGTTTCGGGGCTGTACCGGAGGATTGGGGGTTTAGGACGCTATTGCGCGACGATGACCAGAGTTTCAGATTAAAATCAACACCGGTACCCTGTGGACCACCAATATTGCCACTCGGGCGGCCGACGCCGCTTCCCGCTCTTAAACTGCCGACACTCCGGTCTAGTTGGGTACCGGCGCCCAATCGCTCCGTTTCGAGTCGAAACGTGAAGGCTGGTTTGTCGGTGGTTATCCGATACCCGGCACGTCGCAAGGCTCGCTCCGTAACATCCCGTAAACGCAAATTGATATCGGTATCGTCTGCAATCTGAACCTTTATCAGACTTCCGTCAGGGATTGGGCGGAAACTGCGCGTCGACATGACGGCGTCGCCGGCGGCTTCGATCTGAGCCATTGCAAAATTTTGCACCGTTAGCGACAGCGCCGATATCAGACAAAAACAAACTATGTGACGTTGCCATCCCATCGGCGGTTCTCCCCAGGGTCGCGCACCTAATAGTGCGTTTTTAGAATATTAGTTTGGGTCCAGCGCCGAACAAGTGGTTCCAAAAAACGGCTATTCCATCTGGAACTGTTCAACCATTTCGCTCAGATGCTCCATATCGAGAATATGAAGTGCGTCCTTTTCGCGTTTCACCAGACCTTTTCTGGCCAAGTCATTGAGGACACGAGCGACAGTTTCCCGCGTTGTACTCACGCGGCTGGCAATATCACCGTGAATCGGAATCGGATTGATCTTGGCAATATTGCCTTCCTGAATATCGTCTTTCGCCAATCTGAGAATTTCCGCGTAGACACGGTTATTTGCACCCAACGTGCTGAGATCCATGATCCGTTCATTCGAGGTGCGAATAATCGTCGCCATGCGCACCATGATAGAAAGTGCAACTTTTGGGTGCTCAATCAGAAGTGCGTGAAAGGCTTCCGGCGACATGATTGCCACCGTCGTATCTTCCAGCGAAACGACAGTGGCTGAACGCGGTTCACCATCGATTGCCGCCGTTTCGCCGAAATATCCACCCGCGGCAATCTCGTCGAATGCGACTTCCCGTCCGGACATTGAAAAATTGACCACACGGACGCGACCGGTAACCACGAAATAGACATCGCGCGTGTTACTCTGACGGTCGATGATTTGTTCTTGAGCCGAAAAATTACGCCATGAGCAACGCTTCTCAAGAATCTGCAGCGCCTCTGACTGCAGTTCGCTCAGCAACTTAATATCACCCAGTGAGAACGCCTGATCGGCGGCCATTGCATGCTCCGCTGTTAACCTTTCATCATACTCTATCGCGGGACATTGACTTTTGCGAGCCTGTATATCGGGAACTGCAATTCGCGTTTTGGGAGCAAACGGCTGTATTTCAACGGGAACGGCGTGATTCAAGTGCTTTATTTTCGGTTGGGATGCGAATGAACATCAGGATTGCATTCGCAATTGAGAAAACAACGGCAAGAACCCAATCGCCCAAAGCTAATGGCAGTATCGCAATCTCGAGTGCAACAATGACGTAATTAGGGTGCCGCATCCATCGATAGGGACCGCGCGCGATGAGCGGCGTTTCAGGAAGTGTTATGATCCGGGTCGTCCAATACGGACCCAGGCTTGCGATTACCCAAACCCGGGCACCCTGCAGTACGACAAATACGCCAAAGAGCCAAAAATTTAACGCTTGGTCTGGTGGGACCAGCAGAAATAGTGCAACGAGCCAGGTTGCGTGTAGCAAAACGATCAAGAAGTAGTGGTTGCGGCCGACCTCGATACCACCTTCCTTCAGTAGGCGGGCAGTGTTTCGATTTGCGATTAAAAGTTCGATTAGGCGTTGCGCCGCGACCGCCATAAACAGCCACTGCGGCAGGCCAAAAATTTCGGAATTCATTAGTCTTGCTCTAGCAGCGAGAAGCCTGCCGTGAAGCCAGGCCCAAGTGCCGAAAGCAGCAACCGACCTTTGGCATCAGCCGCTAAAAAACGTTCCAGAACGAAGAATACCGTAGCAGCGGACATATTCCCATAATCACGTAGCACGTTGCGTGCGTGCACCAATGCATTCTCCGGCAAACCGAGCGATGCTGTCATTGCCGTCAGAACTTTGGCACCGCCTGGATGCGGAACGACTTGATCGATCGCTGATAGGTCAGTACCGCACTCGCGCAAAAATTCATCCAAAATATTAGGGAAAAGGTTAGCCACCAAATCTGGAATATCGCGGCTGAAAAGTACGCCGAAACCATCATCCCGCAGGTGCCACCCCATAACATCCAACGAGTCAGGCCAAGTATGCTCACCGCCGGCGAGAATAGCTGGCCCCTCTTCGCCGTTGCTTTCGATAATTGCAGCGGCTGCGCCGTCACCAAAAAGGGCCGTGGCAACGATATTGCTCTTCGACAGATCGCCTGCCCGAAATGTGAGGCCGCACAGTTCGACGACAAGGAATAACCAACGGCTGCCTGGCGTTGCGCGTGCCATGTCTGCGACGCGGTTCAACCCCAACACGCCGCCCGCGCAACCGAGACCGAATATGGGAAGCCGTTTGATATTGCGCCGGAATGGCATCCTCTCGAGAAGCAGCGCATCGAGGCTGGGCGTTGCGATCCCGGTCGTGGAAACCACGGCAATTCCATCAATCTGACCGGCCGAGAGGCCAGCTTTGTCCAAGCAATCTTGCGCTGCTTTTTGAATAAGTGCGAGCGCATTCTTGAGATAAAGATCGTTGCGCTCCGGCCATCCATGATCGTCGAGATACCAGTCAAGGCCAACACAGGAATAACGCGTCTCGATACCCGAATTTCCGTAAATCGACCGCATCCGATCAAAGGCGCTGCTACGCTCGGCAAACACCGTTCGGCTAGCGGTTTCCACCTCTTCTTGGCGCAAGACGTAAGGGGGGACAGCAGTGGCCAACGCGCGAAGGCGGGGCGAAGGGGGAGCGGATGTATCCATACGCCGAACTCCTAGCACGTTGACGTTCTATTGGGCAGATAACTTATGGCGAATTCATGGCCGTGAGCGGAAACGCTTGCGATTGGATTGTGCCGCACTCATATCTAGCGCTGAAATCCCGGCTCCACTGCCGCGCGGTAGGATAAGTTTTACTGTGGCAACAAACGATAATGGGCGGCGAAAAATAGCCCGCCGTCGCCTTATTCGAAGGCGATTCCGCATCTTTCCCAGATTGCGAGCGTACTTCTTCGCGGGAGTGCTCGTCACAACGCCGGTGGCCGTCACATTGTTGATCGCTTGGTGGTTTATCGAACTCGTCGATAACTACATCGTTCCGCTAATTCCGGTGGGTTGGAATCCCGATCATTACCTCAAGGAAACCGTTGGGCTGGAGATCGGTCTCCCCGGCCTCGGGCTCCTAGTTTTGATTGTCGTGATAACGCTGATTGGCGCCCTGACCGCAGGTTTCGTCGGCCGTATGGTGCTCAAGGCTGGTGAAAGCATTCTCGCGCGCATGCCTGTCATCCGCAGCGTCTACAGCGCGATCAAGCAAATCCTTGAAACTGTGCTTAAGCAGCAGTCCAAGGCGTTTAGAAAGGCAGTGCTGATCGAATATCCGCGCCGGGGCATTTGGGCGATTGGATTCATTACCGGGACGACGGAAGGCGAGGTCCAGAACCTGACGATGCAAGAGGTAGTCAATGTCTTCCTTCCGACGACGCCCAATCCGACGTCGGGATTCCTGTTGTTCGTGCCCGGCAAGGATGTCGTGCTCTTGGATATGACTGTCGAGGAAGCGGTGAAAATGGTGATTTCCGGGGGTATCGTCACACCGCCGGACCGGCGTTCGGAAGAAGCCAAAGCAACACCTGTTGTTTCCGCGGATACCTACGAAAGTCTTGATCTGATGCGAGAAAAGGAAGGCCTTAAGGCACCGTTCATCCAGAACGAAGATTGACGATCGCTGCATCCCTTTCGAACAGGTAAAGCAACGTCCGCAGAGCGTTGCCACGTGGCGTTTGCAGATCGGGGTCCTTGTCGAGTATCAGGCTGGCATCATCGCGCGCGACGGCAAGCAAGTCGGCATGGGCTGCTAGATCCGCCAGGCGAAATTCGGGCAGACCGCTTTGACGGGTTCCCAGTACTTCCCCGGCGCCTCGTAAGCGCAAATCCTCTTCCGCGATCCGAAAGCCATCTTCGGTTTCGCGCAAGATACGTAAACGCGCGCGCGCTGTATCGCTAAGCGGTTGTCCAAACAACAACAGGCAACTTGATGCCTTTTCGC
>JAJFJB010000212.1 GCA_021774435.1 Alphaproteobacteria bacterium | reverse complement strand
GTCGATCAGCGGAATGTGGGGCTCGATGCCACGTTCGACCAGGCATTTGAGGGTGGCGGCGCTGCCGTAGGCAGTGTCGGCGGCGAGCCGCTTTGGGGTCAGGGCAAAGCGCCACGCCACCCGTTCGACCATATCAAGGGCGGCCTGGTTCTCCTCGACCCGATTGGCCCGGTTGCCCTCAGCGCCAACGATGATGCCAAGTTCGTTGTCGATCAGATAATTGGCATGATAAGCAAAGATAGAGCGCCGACGCCGATACGCCGCCCACGTCGCCTGCGGGTCGGTGAGTGAGACCGCCATGCGCTGGCGTCGTCTGCCAGCGGGCGGAGTGCTGCTTTCGTTATCTAAGTCGCTGAGATATTCCCGCACGATCCGTGTTGCCCGTGCTTTCTCGGACCAGATAATCGATTGATCGCCCGGCACGCGTCTGACCTGATTGACATCAGCCTGGATCACGCTGGCATCCACGGAGAAGGAATGACCGCCTACCAATCCCGCCGCAATACAGCTTTCAACCACACGCTCGAATACACCTCGTAAAACATCGGCTTTCCGAAAGCGCTCGTGCCGCGCGCGCGAGAACGCCGAATGATCGGGGATCGTGCTCTCGATCGACAAGCCGCAAAACCAACGATAGGCCATGTTGACCTGCAGCTCGGAACAAAGCTGACGCTCGGAACGGATGGCGAAGACGTAACCGACGATCAGCATCCGCACCATCAACTCGGGATCGATCGAAGGACGGCCCGTGTGACTGTAATACGGTGCCAATTCGGCACGCACCCAACTCAGATCCAGGGAGGTGTCCAGTTTGCGCACCAGGTGATCGGCAGGAACTAACTCATCAAGACGGTAGGAATAGAAAAACTGACACTGATCCGTCTCAAGTCGGCCCATCATCGCCCCGCCCTCACAAAATTCATGAGCAAGACCGAATCACAGTCCTAATTCAGAAGCAACCCGAGTTCTGCAACAGAATCCCCTCAACTAGCGACATGCGAGTGTCGGTGTCGGTTTTCAGCGGATTTACGTCTGCTCGTCGCGCACCTTCGGACCTGCCGGACGATACTGTGTTTTGGTAATTTTTGACCCAACTCGGAAGTCTGTTTCCGCTTCTGAATTGTCCGAGTTCAGGCTTTCGCAGAAGGGGGTGGCGTCGTGGGAGCCCAGCCGGGGGAACTTATCGCGACTTGCATTCGCTTCGGTCGACGACGAGAACCCTTGGGAGACCGTCTACCACAGCCGCTACGTTGTCTTCCAGAAGGCCGAGGGTGCTATACTGCGCGAGATATTCGCCGACATTCAGCACTGCATTGGTCGACGCACACCGACGCCAGCTCCGGCATGACGGATTACATATCGCTCCTCTGTAGCCGCGACAGGGCCGCTGTGCCAGGATCGCCCGCGAAAGGTTTGATTAGTGCCATCGCCACGGCGGTTTGTTGTTCTTTCGACCGGATCAGCTGCGCAAACGGCCGCCAAAGTAAAATTGATTGCGCGTCGAATATATTTGAGCCACGTTGACCGAGTGGGAGGGCTCCACGTGGGAGATTCCAAAGTAAATCCATTGCTGATCGTCGCGCTCACGATTACCGGCGCGATCGCCTGCTGGGGTATCTTCGACTCGGCAAATTTGGCGGCGACCGCGTCGCGGCTGGTGGCGATTCAGTTCACGAGCCGTGGTTGGTTCATCATGCTAACGGTGAACTTTCTGCTGATCATGGCCATCGCGCTCGCCTTGTCGCGCTATGGTAGGCTCAAGCTCGGCAACGACGACGAGCCAGAATTTTCGACGGTTTCCTGGCTGACGATGCTGTTCGCCGCCGGCATGGGCGTCGGGCTGCTCTACTGGGCGACGGCCGAACCGCTGTCGCACTTTCAGCTGATCCGTGAATTTCGGAACCCGCGTGAGGCGGCCGGCCTATCGCTATTTGTGACGAACTTCCATTGGGGGCTTCATGCCTGGGCGATCTATGGCGTGACCGGTCTCGTGATCGCATATTTTGGCTTCCGGAGAGGCTGTCCGTGCCTAGTCGGCACGCCGATTGTCGAGGTTTTCGGGGTCAATCGGCTGACAAGCTCGGTCGCATGGCTGTGCAATCTCTTGGCGATCGTCGCCATCGCCATCGGCCTCGGCGGGTCAATTGCAATGGGTGTTTTTCAGGTCAAAGAGGGCGTGGATGCGCTGTTCGGTCTCGAGGGTACCGGGATCGAGCTTTCGATCGGCGTCTTCGCGGTTCTTTGCCTCTCCTACGCGTTGCCATTGACGGTCGATCTGAGCCGCGGCATGGCAGTACTTTCCAACACCGCCATGGCGATTGCCGCGCTCCTAATGATTTTCATCCTGCTGGCCGGGCCGACGCAATTCTTGATGGGCGGCGTGATTCAGTCGATCGGCGATTATCTCGGCGGCGTGCTAACCCATGGGTTTCGGACGTTCACCTTCATGGACCAGCGTGTCGGCAATTGGTTTCAATCCTGGACCCTGACCTACATGGTCTGGTGGCTCGCCTGGGCGCCGTTCGTCGGGGTCTTCATCGCCCGAATCTCAAAGGGGCGCACAATCCGCGAGTTCCTGTGCGGCGTGATCCTGGTCCCGACGGCCTTCTCGATGCTGTGGTTCGGGATCTTCGGCGGGATCGGGTTCTTTGGCGTGCTGCGGACACAGGTGCCCATCCTGGGCATGTTGCGCGATAACGTGAGCGGCATGACGTTCTTTGTACTAGAGCATTTCCCGTTGGCGCCCTTCACGATCCTGGGAGTAGTCGTTGCGGCTTTCCTGTTCATCGTTACCA
>JAJFJB010000211.1 GCA_021774435.1 Alphaproteobacteria bacterium | reverse complement strand
TGGTGGGCCCGAACCTCGGCTATCACCACTCGAAGCTGAACTTCAAATGGCATGACGGCAGCGACGAAGTGAAGTGGCACCAGGACATCCAGTTCTACCCGCACACCAACTACAACGTGTTGGCAATCGGTCTGTTCATGTCCGATATCGATGATGAAATGGGACCGCTTGGCATGGTTCCGGGCAGTCACAACGGCGAACTGTTCAACCTCTACAATGATAAGGACCAATGGGTTGGCTCGATCGATGATAAGGATATTGGCCGTGTTCCGTTGGATAAGGCTGAATATCTTAAAGGCCCGGCAGGGACGGTCACGGTTCACAATGCCCGCACGGTGCACGGTTCGCAGCCGAATTTGTCGACCCGCAAAAGGCCTTTGTTGTTGAATGCCTATTCATCGGCCGATGCCTTGACGGTCACGCCTAATCCGAGTCCGAGCCGCTACAACGGCACCATCGTTCGCGGCAAGCCGGCGCGTTGGGTCGACTACGATCCGCGCCCCTGCCTCATACCGCCGGATTGGTCGGGCGGCTATTCGTCGATTTTCGCGCTGCAACAGGAAGAAGACGCGGCGGATTAGGATTCCCGGATGATGGGATTGCGCAAGGTACCGATCCCGGTGATATCGATTTCGCAAACATCGCCATGCTTCATCTGCGGCGATTTGCCTTCGGTACCCATCCAGATGACGTCGCCGGGATAGAGCGTCAGATATTTCGACATGGCGCTGATATAGCGTTCAACCCCGAACAGCATTTTGTTGGTCTCGAAACTGATCGTCGTCTCGCCATTCAAGCGAACCGTCGTTTGCAGGCTGTCGAGGTCGATATCGGTCTCGATCCACGGTCCCATCGGCTTGAAGGTGTCGGCATTTTTGCCACGCCAGAAGGTCCGGTCGCCCCGTTGCCACGTACGCTCGCTGACATCGTTGCCGATCGTATAGCCAAAGACGCAGGACAGCGCATCCGCTTCTGAAAGATGCTTTGCCTGTTTGCCAATCACCACGACCAGCTCGGCCTCGTATTCCACCATCTCGGTGGCGTCTTTCGGGATAATGATCGTATCGTCGTGACCGATAAGGGCGTTGTTGGCGCGATAGCCGATATCGGGTTTTTCCGGGATATTGGGTTTGACCCCGCGCTCTTCCGCCATCTCCAGAACATGCGCCAGGTAGTTCAGCCCAGCTGCATAGAATGTTTTTGGAATAACCGGAGGAAGCAGTTTCACGCTATCGAGGGTGTATGTTTTGCCGGTGCGGTCGCCCTCATCCAGAATTTTGCCATCGATGACGGCGATCTGGTCGCCTTCGACGATACCACAGGCTACGACACCATCCTTTTCGAAACGCGCATAGCGCATGATTCTGCCTCCTCAGACCTTGATTTACATATTGATGCCGCCGAGTGTCGGCATGCCTTTCTGTACCGCGGGACGCGCGCCGATTGTGTCATACCAGCGTTTCACGTTCTTGAACTCGGCAAGATCGACCTTGTGCCGCGGATGACGGTGCGCCCAAGGATAACAGGCAATGTCGGCGATCGTATATTCGTCGCCCGCCAGATATTCATTGTCTTCGAGGCGGCGGTCCATCACGCCATAGAGCCGGTGCGACTCTTTCACATAACGTTCGCTGCCATAGGGCACTTCCGTATCCAGGCCGAGAAAATGATGTGCTTGACCGAGCATGGGGCCGAAACCGCCCATCTGCCACATCAACCATTCCAGCATCGCAACTCGTTTGCGGGCATCGGTCGGAATAAATTTGCCGGTTTTTTCGCCAAGATAGATTAGAATTGCGCCGGTTTCGAATACGGAGATTGGTTTTCCGTCAGGGCCATCCGGATCAACGATGGCGGGAATCCGGTTGTTCGGCGAAATCTTGAGAAATTCGGGCGCAAACTGTTCGTTCTTGCTGATATTGATGGCGTGTTCTTCATAAGGTAGGCCGACCTCTTCGAGCATTACCGAGGCCTTGCGGCCGTTGGGTGTCGCCCATGTGTACAAGTCGATCGTCATGATGTGTCCCCCCTGAAAGAGTGCTGACGCGGATCTGTTGTGCGCCCACGTCGAATGAGCTGAATTCTGCGGCGTTAGTAAGTCGCCGCGTACCTGTTAGGTGTCGTGTTTGCTGCCGCCCAGGCACTCCGGCGAAGACATGACTTGTCCGCCATTCGCGGTCCATTCTTGGGGCGTCATCGTTTGCATGGAAAGCGCATGCAAATCTTCCTTGAGTTCCTTTTCGAGAATTCCATGCACTTGCTGATGCCGTCGTACGCGCGAAATACCGTCAAAGGCATCTGTCACGATGACAAGCTTGAAATGTGACTCGGATCCCGGTGGGACGCTGTGCATATGACTTTCGTTGATGACTTCCAGATGTGCCGGGGTCAGTGACTCGGCGATCTTGCGCTCAATCGTTTGCTGAATTCTCATTCTATCTGTCTCCTGCCGGGATCACGCTATTTTATGAACTTGGCGAGATTCTTGCGAATCTGCGTTTCAAAGGTCCCGTCGAAACTGCGCATCAGTTTCTCCGTTAACGCAAACCATACGTCTTCTCTATCTAATAGGCTGGCATCTTCGGCGACGGTGTTGCTCTGCCGCGCACTGGTGCTGGCGACCGCTTTGAGTTTGCGGTTCGGATCGACCGCTTCGATTGCGACATCGACCTGCGCATCGTAGCGCCAAGATTGATCCGTCGTGAATGCACCGGAAAGGCCCTTTTTTATTTTCAGTCGATTTTCCGTGGCGGATGCTTGGCGGATCGTCACTTTCGCATGACCTGAGCTTCCTGTTGCAACTAGCCGGTCCTTTATCCACCTTTCCACCGCGGCGGCGGGCGGTGTTGGAAATTCGTGCCCGACATTCGGCGCGGAAACGGGAGGTTGATACCGCGGTGAATAAACGATTTCCGCAACATCGAGTTTAATCGGCGCTAAATGAGTAAACGTTATTTCCGGGTAACGGGTGGGTGCGACGTTTGTCGCGCATGCGGCCAGCAATGAAAATGCAATAATGGAAATGTACCGCAGATTTAGTCGCCGCATCCTTGGTCCTTCCAAAACCAGTGTCGCCCGTTCCAATATGCGTGTCCCGCCTCGTGCCTTCAAGTCGCTTGCGCTGGCGTTAGGGAATTTGGATCGAAGGATTGTTCCGCATTGCAGAATTGGCAGGTGACGACGATCCGGCCATCGATTGTCATTTCCTCCCGCTCCACGTCGCTCAACATTGTTACCGCCGCCCGCATCCGCTCCGGTGAGCATTTGCAGGCGAATTTCAGCGGACGCGCCGGAAAGACTCGAACACCGTCCTCGTGAAAAAGCCGGAACAACAATTCGTCCGGGGTCAGAAGCGCGTCGCAGAGCTCGCTCGGCGTACAACTTCCCATAAGAGCTAGTGCCGTTCGCCAACCTTCTTCCAGCCGCTCGCGGTCGAATGGCTTTTCGTCCTCCGGAAGACGTTGCAGAACAAGTGCCCCGCCGCGCCAACCCTTAATCGGGTCATATTCGCAGGCTAATTTTACGGCGGCGGAGTATTGGTTGGATTGTTGAAAGTAGTGATGGACGCAGTCGGCCAGACTCGCGCCCTGCAATTCCACGATGCCTTGATGTTGCTCGGTATCGGGGCCTTGATCGACAGTGAAGGCGAGCCGTCCGCCCCCGAGGAGGCGGGGTATCGGTGAGCCGGCTGCATCTTTCGGCACCTCGTCTCGGATATCGGCGTAGCCGCGTATGTCGCCGTCTGTTGTGACGTCCGCAACCATCATCTTCACGGGACCGTCGCCATGTGCCTGCAGGCTGAAGACCCCATCGAACTTGAGACCTGCGGACAGTCCGGAAACAAGCGTCATGGCTTCTCCCAGCAGAACTGCAACGGGTTCCGGATAGTCATGTGCGGTCAGCGGTGTGTTGAGTGCCGGACCAAGCCGGACCAATCGGCCATGCAATCCGTTAGAATCGATCATGAAAGGCCGGATGATGTCGTCGGCGTCACCCGCGAGGGCAATGTCGCTCACGAAAGACACCACGCGAGAATTCCCTTTTGGGCATGCAACCGATTTTCGGCTTCGTCCCAAACAACCGATTGCGGACCATCGATCACACTTTCCGTGACTTCCTCACCGCGATGGGCCGGCAGACAATGCATGAAGATTGCATCCTTGTCCGCGCATGACATGAGAGCGTCATCGACCTGATAGGCGCGCAACAGATTGTGCCGCGACTCCGATGCGGAATCGTTCATCGAAACCCAAGTATCCGTGACGACACAATCCGCACCATCTACAGCTTCGCGTGGGTCGGTCGTCAAACTGACTCGGCCCTTTTCCGACTTGGCCCAGGCGAGCACTTCCGCCGACGGTTTGAGTTCCGGTGGGCAGGCCAAACGCAGTTCAAAATCGAAGCGCACCGCAGCCTGAATCCAACTCAACGCCATATTATTGCCGTCGCCACTCCAGGCTACAACACGGTCTTGGATTGGCCCGCGATGCTCCTCGAATGTCATGATATCAGCCATGAGCTGGCAAGGGTGCGTTTCATCGGTCAGGCCGTTGATGACGGGCACAGTCGCGTATTCTGCCATTTCAGTCAGTTTATCGGGCGAGGTCGTGCGCATCATGATGATGTCGACAAAACGGGACAGTACGCGAGCGGTATCGGCGACAGTTTCGCCTTGTCCGAGTTGCGCATCCTGGTGGGTCAGGTGGACAGTTTCGCCGCCGAGCTGTCGCATGCCAACATCAAAGCTGATACGCGTGCGCGTTGACGGTTTTTCGAACACGAGTGCAAGGAACTTACCCGCTAAAGGGCGATTGTTCGCTGCCGTGCCTTTTTTGAACGCTGTGCCGAGGTCTAGCATATTCCTCAGCGTGCTCTGATCGAATGCCTCTATGTCGAGAAAGTGCTTTACGTCAGCCATCCCCGGAACCCCAGTTTTTCCCAACTTGGTCAATGATTGCGACCGCTTCGGCTATATGGGACTCGTCAATCGTGAGGGGCGGTAGCAGGCGCGCGACGTTGTCGCCTGCCGGTACCGTCAGCATGCCGGCCTTCTGGAAGGCGACAACGACATCGCCCGCCGGCACGACACATTTAATGCCGATCATCATGCCCGCGCCGCGAATGGACTCATAAACATCCGGATAACGCGCGACCGCTTCGGCGACTTGATCCCAGAGTATGCGGGCGTTCTTGTCGACGGTGTCCAGGAATCCGTCTTCCAGCAAAACGTCCAGCACCGCGTTACCGACGGCGGCGGCAAGCGGGTTGCCGCCGAAGGTGCTACCATGCGTGCCGGGCACCATGCCTTTGGCCGCTTCTTCGGTTGCCATGAACGCACCCATGGGGAAGCCGCCACCGATGCCTTTGGCTATGGCCATGATGTCAGGTTTGATGCCGGCCCATTCATGCGCGAAGAGCTTGCCGGTCCGGCCGTTGCCGCACTGAACTTCGTCCAGCAACAGCAGAACGCCGAATTCATCAGCGATCTCTCGCAGGCTGCGCAGATAATCGAGGTCGGCCGGGCGCACGCCGCCTTCACCCTGTACGGGTTCGAAAACGATCGCGGCCGTCTCTGGCGTGATGGCAGCTCTGAGTTCGTTCAAATTCCCAAACGAGACTTGATCGAATCCTTCGACCGCGGGACCAAAACCTTCCAAGTGCTTCTCATTCTGCGCGGCAGCGATGGTCGCAAAGGAGCGGCCATGGAATGAACCCTCGACGGTTACGAAGCGTGTCCGCTCCGGCGATCCATTGGCGAAGTGATAGCGACGGCAGGCTTTTAAGGCACCTTCCATCGCTTCGAGGCCCGAATTGCAAAAGAACACCTTATCGGCAAAGGAGGCCTCGGCGAGCCGGTCCGCCAAACGGGTTTGATCTGGAATGTTGTACAGGTTGGAGACATGCCAAAGCTTCGCCGCCTGGTCCTGCAGCGTCTTGACCAAATGCGGGTGCGAATGCCCGACGGAGTTGACCGCGATCCCCGCAGCGAAGTCGAGGAATCGTCGCCCGTCAGTCGTGTAGAGATAAGCGCCTTCGCCTCGTTCGAACTCTAAGTCGTAACGACCATATGTGGACATTACCGCGGACATCGCAGAGCCTCCTATTTAGCCTGTAACAGGCGGTTCCATTGAGAAAGGCGCGGAGTATCGGCGGTTGCCCGGGGTGTGTCAACTTTCGGTTGGCGCGTTGAAACTTGGGCTTAAAGCAAATTGTATGCAGACAAGTCCTGTATTAGGGCTTCCGGGCTGGAAAATTGCACCGCATGAAATCCAAGCTGGGTCGCGGCAGTGACGTTTTCCAATCTGTCGTCGATAAACAAAGCCTCTGACGGTGTAATAGAATGCCGGTCAATTAAAATGTCGAATATTTCTCTGTCGGGCTTTTTTGTGCCCTCGAAACCGGACACGACCATACCGTCGAACAGTTCAAGGAAGGCGAAACGGTCACGTGTGTGCGGCCAGGTTTCCACGGACCAGTTACTCAACACATATAACGGCACATCTTTTGCCTTGAGGTTTTGCAAAATATCGACCGTGCCATCGATCGCGCCGGTAATCATTTCCGGCCAGCGCGTCCAATAGGCTTCGATATAGGCCGACATATCGGGGTGATGCGCGGACAGTTGCGCAACACCTTCTTC
>JAJFJB010000022.1 GCA_021774435.1 Alphaproteobacteria bacterium | reverse complement strand
AACTTGCCGGGAACACCTGATTTAGTATTCCCAAAATGGCGGACCGTAATTTTCGTCCACGGTTGTTTTTGGCACCGCCATACGAATTGTAAGAAGGCAACAATGCCAAAGAGCCGAATAGGTTTTTGGCAAAAGAAATTCGATAAAAACGTAGAACGAGATAAAGCGAATATCGCCGAGCTTAGGCAGAGAAATTGGCGACCGGAGATAATATGGGAGTGCGAGACAAAATCGCCAGAGTTACTTTTGGCGCGACTGGATAGCATATTCAGGATTGGCATTTGCGAGGAGAATTTTAAGTGAAGGCAGTCCTCGACACTAAACTAAACTCCGCCTATGACGATGATGTCGCTAATCGTTACCATTTCCCGCAACGTTACTTGGTTCTCCTAGAACAATGTCTGGGGGATTGGATCGTTTTCAGACGACCCAGAGCTTCCGGAGAAGGCATTGCGTATTTTGGAGTTGGTCGAATTGGCCGCATTACCTCTGATGAAACTTTGTCGGGTCACTACTACGCGGAAATTCTTGATTTTCTTATGTTCGATCAGCCTGTTCCGTGGCGAGTGCAAGGACGCTACGCTGAGGAGGCTTTGCGGAACATAGAAAATGTACCGCAAATTGGACTTTTTCTTCGGGGAAAATCTGTTAGAAAATTGGAAACAAAAGACTTTATAGAAATCGTACAAACAGGATTCTCTCTAACATTTGACCCCGAGTTGGCAACGAAAAACGGTTTGGACCCGAATTTCGTTGATACATCTATTTTGAATGAAATATCGCAGGATGTTGAAGTTGTCCAGCGACGTATAGCTTCCTTTTTGGTAAATAGAAAAATCCGGGATGCCAATTTTAGACGCTCCGTATGCTCTGCTTACGCGAACCGTTGCGCCATAACGGGTTTAACAATATTTGACGAAATCGGGCACGCCGAAGTCCAGGCTGCGCATATTGTTCCCGTTGAGTACAACGGACCGGATATCGTTCAAAATGGCATCGCACTCTCAGCGACTATTCATTGGCTATTCGATCGACACTTAATATCTCTTACCGACGATTTTCGCCTCCTTATCGCACATGGTAAATTACCACAGAGGTTAACGAATTTGTTCAGGCCCCAGGCCGCCCGGATATTGCTTCCCGAAGATTCAAGGCTTTGGCCGAGTTCGGTATTTTTAACTAAACATAGAGAAGTATTCTGCAATAAATAGAAATACTTTCGACACCTCTACCTAGGCGCACTATAAATTTATAGGCTAACGCTGAAGCCGGTAATCCTAGAGCAGCAAATTCGAGGACAAGATGGCTATACTCGTACCGATGGATGACGACGACCTTACGAAAGTCGATGCATCGCCAACAAAAGAGTTTTTTGTAGATATAATTACTAAGGACATTCAACTAGACCATGCGATTCTTGACCTTATCGATAATTGTGTCGATGGCGCAAAACGAATACGGCCAGGCGACGAAGCCAATTATTCGGGCCTCAGCGTTGATATCGAAGTTACTGATAGTCACTTCGTAATCGCCGATAATTGCGGTGGGATACCCCTCGAAGTCGCCCGAAAATACGCGTTCAAATTTGGAAGGGCGAAAGGCTTCGTGCGTACATCCCACTCCGTAGGGCAATTTGGCGTCGGAATGAAAAGAGCGCTATTCAAGATGGGACACCGCTTTAACGTTAGTTCCGTTGATAGCCAGCATAAATTTCGTGTTGAAGTAGATGTGGCCAAATGGTCCGCAGATGAATTTAATTGGGATTTCGACATAAAGGGTCTGACTGAAGGTTCGTTCGATGTTGACCAAACCGGTACCCGGATCGAAATCGATGATCTTGATGCTTCGGTTGCTGAGACGTTTGCCCAACATGCATTCGTGAGGTCGCTTAGACAGGACATTCGAGTTGCTCAGCAGCATCCAATGCGACTAGGTCTCAATATTACTCTCAACGGCGAAGCAATCATTCCAACCGAATGGCAATTGCAGCAGAGCGATAACATTGAACCGTCGTATCGGCGTTTCGAGGATGATGTTGGCGGGGAGGCACTACTCATCACACGCCTATACGCTGGAATCGGAGAATCCAGTCGCGCCCATGCAGGATGGTATGTGTTTTGCAATGGCCGTTGCATATTAGAAGCGGATCAGGATCCTATAACCGGTTGGGATGAATCGGATGCTGGCGTTGAAATTCCGAAATATCATGGTCAGTTCGCACGATTTCGCGGATACGCATTTCTAGATTCTGACGATTCCAGTATTTTGCCCTGGAACACAACAAAAACAGGGCTCGACCTAGAGGCGGACGCTTATCGGCGATTGCGGGGTCGTCTCATTGAAGCAACGAGACCTGTAATTAACTTCCTTAATAATCTCGATGCGGAAAAGGACTTTGAAGAGGCCGACAAAATACTGAGCCAAGCAGTGAGAAAGTCATCCGCAGTCGCGTTAGAAACGCTCACGCATCGGCCTACTTTTGTGTACACACAGCCACCTCGCCGCCGCGGACCAACACTCACCAAAATAGCCTATCGAAAACCTCAGGCAGAAGCAGATAAGCTGAAAGAAGTCTTTGAGGCGCAAAGTAATCGAGAACTGGGCGAAGAGGCGTTCGATTACGCTTACGCTAATTTGGTCGAGGAGGATTAAATTGCCTGGTTCGTTCAAAAAGATCGACTACCGTTTGCGGCCGGCAAAGCACGCTGAGAGAGTAATGCTTCTCGATTTGTTCAAGCGCATGCGTTTTGCTCCAATCGAGACGTATCAATATATTGGTTTTGGATCAATCGCGTTCATAGACTTTCGCATGGTTCATAAGACGCTTGGCATCAAAGACCTGATCAGCATTGAAGATGCTAGCGAAGATGCCGAGCAGGAGAGATTTCGACACAACAGCCCTTATAACGGCTTGGAATTACATTTTGGTCATTCCAGCGCAGTTCTTCCATCGATCGATTTCAAACGGCGCTCACTAGTGTGGCTCGATTATGACGGTAGTCTCTCGCGATCGATCGCAAACGATCTTGCGACAATAGGACGACACGTTTCTAGCGGTTCGTTCCTTGGCGTGACATTTACAACGGCTTTTCCTTTCGCAAGAAAAAAACGCGATCGGGAGTTAAAACGATTGAAGGAAGATTTCTCTAATTTCCTTGCTGATGACACAAAGGCGACCGAATTCGATGGAGCAAAATATGCGGAATTTGGGCGCTCCACATTAGGGAGTCTGCTTGAAAAGGCCGTTAGCGATGCGGATGCCGGGGAAACAGATCCAGGAAAGAAACGGCGGGTGTTTCAAAGTTGCTTCTTTAAGTACAAAGATGGTGCCCCCATGGTAACAGTCGGTTGGTTCATTGTTGCTGAAAATGAGCTAAACGATTTTGAGGCAAGCAAATTCGGGGCGCTCCCTTTTGTGAAAACAAAAAACGTTCCCTTCACAATTAGGGTGCCTCTAGTTACTCCCCTCGAAATTCGCGAAATGGAACGTCGACTTCCAAATATTGATGGAGCGGCGGACTTGGATTGGATTCCCGACGACGAACGAAAGAGCTTCAGCAAAATTTACCGGTATCTTCCACAATATTCGGTTGTCGAGCAGGTATAGAAGCGACTGTATGCAAGCGGGTCAACAAATTTTTTTATGCTTACAAAACAGAATTGAAGCACTGTTGTTTGCTGACTTAGTCCGTATGTCTTTTGTGTAACGTGTGGCTTCCGACAGGATTGCTGACGCGTATCCAGGCCGCGCAGGGCTGGTCATGGGTTTTTAAAGGGCAGCTCGAAGGCTCCCTTGAATGGAGGTCAACCGTCCAGTCGGTTGTGCAAGGTTCGGTGCAGGTGGAGTGGCCACGTCTTCGAGTCCTGCTCGATGGGGTTTCGGGGAGAGCGAAGTCTCCCTGAATGGCGATGCAACGGCCATACCCTTGCGAGTGATTGAACGGCGATACGTTCTGCTGGCGCGCAAAGGTTCGATGCCTGAAGCGCGCTACGGCAGGGGGGATGCAACGGGGGGCGGCACGCTCCCCTGGCCAAGCTGCGTGTACTACACGCACATCTTGCGCATAGCGGAATTTATCAATGGTGGAGAATTCGAGACAGGAAGGTCATGAGCCGGAACGGTGCATTCGTGGTACATCTGCGCTTCACGGCACATTCGCTATGATGGCGAATACGGTCTCAGGGGGATTAATTCAACAGCCGTCCGGTGTTTCGTCGGCGATGGCGTATTCGATAGCGGTGAGGGCGGATTGCATGGTGTGAAGCTGCTTTTTAATATCCCAGATTCGTTCAATCAACCGGTCGGCATTTTCAGGTTCCATGGGCGCTTCTCCTGTCTGTTTTGGCGGTGAATTTTGTCATGGCTTTATGCTTCCAGTCCGAAGCGTATAAAGGCGCGGGTCACGGTGACGGGGGCGATGCGGTATTGTGAGGCGACGGCGTGCAAAGGCTTTCCGCCTTCCGTGATCAATTCATAGGCCTGCAAGGCTTGCTGCTCGGTCAACTTGTAGGGCCGCCCGATATGTTTTCCTCCGGCCCGGGCATGCGCCATTTTCTCACGGGTGCGGCGTGAGATGATTTCCCGCTCGTATTCCGCCCAAGAGGCGGTATCGATATACCACTTTCGCCCTTCCGGCGTTCTAGTGTCGATGGCTTGGGTCAAGGATTTGAACTCGATCCCGCGCCGCATCAACTCGTCCAGGAACACAATCGCTTCCATAGTCGAACGGAACGCCCGGTCGATGGCCCAGACAACAAAAACATCGCCGGTTTTAAGCGCGGCCTTGATCTTGTTCATGGCAGGGCGCACGGCATCGGTGGCGCGGACACCGTCATCCACGAAGACCTCGGCGCAGCCATCCTTGCGCAGCGCGGCAACCTGTTGATCGGTGGTTTGCGAATGAGTGGAAACCCGCGCATAGCCGAGCTTGCGGCCCGTTTTGGCGATGGTCTCGGGTAACAAAAACGGTGTGCTCATGCGAGCCTCCGAACCGAGTCAAAAGGGAACCCTTTTGTTTCGCGCCCGTGAAGCCGCCTCCTAGGCTTGCCGCAAAATAATATCGGCGGTATTCCGCCGTTCTTCAATAGTCCGTTAAACATTATTCCCCGATTATTATTCTTCTACAAAACCCTTCCCTTATGTTCAAACAAAAATACTCAATATTTGCAATATTCGTTGCATCAATACTTTCCATTTATCCACAGATATCGCAGGCGGAATCGTTCACGAGCGATGAATTCCTAACGTGGAACCGCCAGAACCAGGGATTTTACTTCCGCACATCGATTGGAATGGCCGGTCTCATCGCAGGCTTCAACGATAAAGAGCAGGGACACTGCATAGACCGTTGGTACTTCAACGATACAGCCAACGCAGAGGCAAAACTTCTAGACGCGATGCGCCGTTTCCCCAGCTACCATCCGCGTGGCGTCATTGTCGCCGTACTACAAAAAGTATGCGGCAAACTCCGCTATCGTGCCGACTAATCGACTTTTGGTATGCTGGTCGCGAAAGATTGGCTGTCTTGCGCTACGCCGGGAACCGCATCGACTTGCTGTTCCGCTCGATGCGTTGCGGGAATTTTATCTTCTATGTCCCGCTGAATACCTCTCAGTTCGTCAGGTGAATACGGATTATCGGGATCGTTCAGACGGTCTTGAACGCCGCCGAGATAGGCTTGATAATCTTTCCATGTATCGACCCGCGCTTGGGCATCGGCGTAGGATTTTTTAGCGTCTCTGTATTCTTCATAGGACGGCGCATCGTCCGGCCAGACGACGGAGGTGGTTTCATCCGGCGTTAACGGCGTTCCATCGGCGTGCACAGCATTACCGTTTTGATCGCGAAACACGGGCGCGCCGTCCGGGTGCAGTTTTGCGGCTTTGTCCGTGATCGCTTCCACAGCTTGCCCCGCCGCGCTCAGAGCCTCCCTTGAAGATTTAAGACCCGCTTCTGCCTTCGCCGCATAGTCATGCACAAGGCGGGCGGTTTCCGCATACAGCGCCGCGTATCGCTCGTTCTGCATCATCAAGGCCAAACGGGATAATTGCTCGGCGTATTTTTCATCTTTGGCTTTTTGATTTTCTGGCTGTGCGGTTTCAGGCAGGAAGCGATTTATCCGTCCAACCTCACGGCCTGCGGTTTCATTGCCGAAATCCTCCGCGTCGCGCTGTTTCCGCGCATCCCGCAAAAGCTCTTTTTCCCGATTTTCCTCGTTATCGACCGCCATGCCACCTTCAATCTTTCATTGTATATTGTACAATAAATAGGTGTGCACAGTCAAAATTGAAGATGAATTGGCGCTTCATTCCCCCTTAAGCTCAGCCTCTGTTTTGGCTCCTGCTTCGATTAGCATTGCCTTAATGTCTTCATGATTTTCAAGGATAGCTAAGTCCAATGCGGTACCATAATCATTGCTCACGACGTTCGGGTCGACCGCCTCCGCGTGAAGTAGGCGACTTACAATCTCTCCACGATTAAACACGACTGCAAACATTAGTGCGGTTGCGCCAAATTCTGTTCCAATCTTGTTAACGTTGATACCTTCTTTCTCGATCAGCGCATCGACTACAGGGGCATGGCCTGCCTGCGCGGCCATGAGCAGCGGGAAAGTTCCAGTCTGCTTATTGGTCTTGTTAACGTTGATGCCCTCTTTCCGAAGTAGTGCTTCGACGACAGGGGTATGGCCTACTTGCGCGGCAATGAGCAGGGGGAAGCTTCCGGTTTGCTTATTGGTCTTGTTTACATTGATACCTTCTTTTTGAAGCAGCACATCTACAACCGCAGGATTACCGGTCTGCGCGGCTCGTAGCAGCGGGAAGGCCCCACTCTGCTTATGGGTTTTGTTTACGTCGATGTCTGTTTTCTGAAGCAGCGCCTCCACAACCGGCCCCCAACCGTTCTGAGCGGCCATGAGCAGTGGAAAGTTTCCGTCCTCCTTATTGGTTTTGTTTATGTCGATGCCGTCTTTCCGAAGTAGCGCTTCGACGACAGGGGCATGGCCTGCCTGCGCGGCCATGAGAAGCGGGAAGCTACCGGTCTGCATATGAGTATTGTTTACGTCGATTTTTTCATTCTGAAGCAGTATATCGACAACAGGGCCATTCCCCTCCTGAGCGGCCATCAGCAATGGGAAAATTCCATTGTGTACAGTTATGTTGGGGGAAACGCCTTTTGTAAGAATTCTTTCAACGACATTCGCATATCCGTAATATGCGGCGGCTGTTAATGTATGGGCAAGATCACGGTCATTTTGTGCGATATTAGCTGCCCAGCCGCCCTTCAACAATTCGACGACAAGCCTACCTTGTCTGGCTTCCATGGCAACATCCATGCTGCTAAACGTAGCAGAAAATTCTCTATCGAATCTAAGTGCTGCTTCAACTGTAATGTCTCGGATCGTTGATCCGTTCATCTGTGTCTGTTCACTCCATTCGTAGTGCCGCAACAACGCTAACAACGCGCTAAGGGCCATCCACCCATCGACCGCTGCTGTAAGATCATCAAACCGTACCTTTTTCAAGAACCGTGCCCGGCGGGCGTGAAACTGGCGCCTGCCGAGTTCTTCAGCGATGTTGGCTCGAATAATTGATATCGCATATCTCGCATCCGTTCCGGCAAGGAAATGCCGAGGGTCGAGAAATACATCCAGATTTGCCCAGAACGTTTTGATCCTGTCGGCGCTCTGATCGTAGTTGCATAAATTCCGGGTCAAGCGTTCAAAAAAACCCAGCATCGCAGTAATCCATTTTTCGCCGTCTCTATCGCTACCGGACACCGAGAGCATTGCGATGAATATTTCGCGATTGGTCCGGCTGCGCCGGATTTGGCCGAGAAAGAGCAGTACAAAAAACTCGCCCAAAATATCGGGCCTGAACGCTTCCAATCGGCCTTCAATGGGCAATGAAGAGGTGATATAGGAATATTGTGACTCGATATTTTCGTAATACTCGGCAATCGTCGTTTTCGCACCGTCCTGAATGATGGTATCTGGCAAGAATTCGGACAAAGTAGAATCATCCGCGCCGCCACAGATGGTCGCTACGGAAACCAAGCTCCCGACCCAGAAACCAAACGGGTCGTTATCCTTCTCCCAGGGGAGCCTGTTTTTGCCATCGAGATAATAATCTATGAGTTCAAGCCGATCCCATGTGCGGAAGTCCTTTTGCCCGTTGTAAATCGCATCGCCGATCAGCGCGGCGAATAGAGGGTGCCGGGCGGCATCCTCCATCTTATCGAGCGTTTCCATAGCGGCGTCGACGCGCTCATCGTCAATCGCCAATTTCCCCCCGACATCCGCCACGATTAGCCGCAAAAGTGCGGTACGATCTTGTGTTTCCGCAAGGCGAAGCGGTAGTTCTTCGAAAAAAACACTTTTCCTTGATCCAGGACCGGCCTGTCCTCCAAACACCTGGTTCCAGACATCGAGTTCAATCTTGTTTTCGAAGACCTCATTCCAGTGAGAATAGAGGAGGATATCGGCAAACCGTTCCGGGAACACATGGTCGATGGCGAGAATGCGGACTTTGAATGCGTCCAACCCGCCTTCGTCATGGAGCGTTTTACAGCGGTTCAAAATCGCTTTAATCGCGCGTCCGTAATTGTGAATGTAGTCGACCGCGATTAACGTGTTGGCGGATGGTCGCCAATCTTTCCAGATGCCTGGGTCCGGATTGCCAAGAAACCCGACATTCCAACCGTGTTCTTCCCGGCACTCAAACATCCATTCTGCGGCAAGACGGGTTTTTCCAGCTCCCGAGGATGCGATTAACGCCCAAAGCCGATAGGGGGTAGAGTCATCATCGGAAAATGCCCGTAATCGGGCCAATTCTTCATCCCGGCCTTGAAGCGTAATGGATGTCAGATTGAACGGGTTAAGCCAGTTACCCCCGTCCTCGTCGGGCTCGATGATGACGAGCGGCTTGAGGTTTGGGTCTGCCTTGTCGTCCGCTGAATTGAATTCTAATTCGAGGAGATTAGGTACTTCCTTAAACTCGCACTGCCCTTCAAAGGTGCGCTCCCATAAGGTTTCAACGACGTATCGTAATTCGGTCAAGCACTGCTGACCAATTTTTTCGTCGGTGCGGTTTACAAACAACCAAAACAGCATGGTGATGTAAAAATGATCACCAGACAAACCACGATCTATACTGCTTTGGCTTCCTTTCCATTGTTCAAACTCTAATTCGAGGCCCCAGGAATGCTTCAGAACGCCGATTATTTCCTCAAAGGGGCGGCTATTCCTTCCATAAATATTGTCAAACGCCTCAACGGTTTTTTCGCGGAATGTTGGACCATTGAAGGTCTTATTGAAGAGGCTTCTAAAATGTTTATAGAGATCCGAACGTTCCATCTGTGTACGAGCCGATGCCAATGAATGAGCGTCCCGCGAAATAGGGACGATTCAATCTAGCATGGAGTATTATCTGGTAAAGACGCTGGCCGGTAAGTAGATACTTTTTCTCCGCGCTCGTAATATTCCTCATACAGTACATTTCCGTTAGAGGGATCAAAAACGGTGACAGCGGGACGTGCGTTGCGGTGGAGCATAGGTTCTTCCGATGGCCCCCGGTCGAGGTACCATTTTTCGTACTCTGGAAACCCGCTATCCTTCGATATGGAATATTCCACTATGTATTTTTCCTTATAAAAATTCAAAATTCACTAATCTCACTTTACACGATAACTATACTAATAATTGTATTAATATAAAGTAAATTCTTAATAATTGCATCGGTAAAGTCGGTACTTTACGGAGCGGATTACCGATCTCATTTGGCGGCATGCTCACTCGCGAATTCAAACTTCAGCGAGGCGAAAATGTCCCAAAAAACTACACGCATCGATTACGGCGCGTTAATGAACGGCAAGGGCTGCCGGTACGGCAGATGCCAAGTTTATTGCGATCAACCATGTTTGATTTGGGAAGAGGCCTACGAAGGTCGCGGCGCAGCTTGGATTGAAGTTTACCTTGCCGAGGCTAATAGCAACGACAGCAGTGAAGAGTAGGAGTGCGTGCGATGAAGCAATCATCGACGCGCACAACTGCGCTTGAATATGCGGCGCGTGATACCCAAACGCACCGCAACGTCATCGCGAACCGCGAGGCGTGGCTGACAGAGTGTGCCCGGTTTCTGGCGCGAGATATTTTTGCTCCGGCGGATTACACGGTCCCGACGAATGTCCGGTTCGCGTGTTCCTGGCCGTCGCGCGGGGGACTTGCCCCTATCCGCCGGGTTATCGGCCAAGCATGGTCCGATGAATGCGCCGCTGACGGTCGATTCGGGATCATGATCTCGCAATCGGTCGATGACCCAATGACGGTGGCGTCGATCCTTGCGCACGAGCTTGTTCATGTAACGGTGGGGCTTAAGTGCGGCCATCGCGGCCCGTTCCGCACATGCGCGCTTGCTATCGGTCTCGAAGGGAAGATGACCGCAACGGTTGCCGGGAAGGCGTTTAAACGCGCTGTCGCGCCGATCCTGGAGAGGCTTGGTCCTTATCCGCATGGCGCGATTGACCGCGCTTACCGTGAAGACGATGAGCCGACATCGACGCTTCCAAAACCGCAAAAAAGCCGCATGCACAAAGTCGTTTGCGAGGAATGCGGCCTGACCTTTCGTCTCGCCAAAAAATGGATTGATGGCAACGAGCTGAGTTGCCCGGACCTGAACTGCGGCGGACACGACTACCCGCTGCAAATCACCTGATACGCCGAAGGATATTGAGATGACGAACATCTATAGACCGCCGACGCCCCGTGGCGCGGCACCGAAGTTGCTCCAGGCGCTGCGCGCTTCGATCCAAAAAATCCTGGAAACTCGA
Organism: Alphaproteobacteria bacterium; assembly: GCA_021774435.1. Classification (GTDB taxonomy): domain Bacteria; phylum Pseudomonadota; class Alphaproteobacteria; order UBA8366. Next base: position 801 of record JAJFJB010000022.1, on the reverse strand, counting down.
TATCGGCGGGAGGCCGAGCGCGGCGCGCCCGCCGGGTCGGTGGAGAGTCTTAAAGCTCTGGCGGATCGGGCCATCGCCACGATCAAGGCGATTACCGGCAAGGCGGTTGAAGGATTTTGGGAGCTTGGCAAGCAACGCGATATCGCCACCCAGGCCTATCGCCGTTTTAAGATCGGGCACCGGATTGAACGGCAAGCACAAAACCCGGAACTGGCGACCACTGCAATGGTCGTCGGCATCTTTCTGTTGTTCGAGGGATGCGTCGGGGCCGGATTGTTCGTTGCCGATGGCAAGGCGGATATCGCCGTTGCCTTTATTTACGGCTTTTCGGTCGCAGCCATCAACATCGCGACGGGCATGGTGACCGGGTTCTTTCCGTGCCGATATCTGGGTTACCGGCTACGGCACCAGCACCCGGAGCCGCGCGACCGCAGAGTCCGCTGCACGGCCTGGTTGGGGTTGACCGCTCTGCTCGGCGTCATGTTGATTTTGAACTTCTCGGCGGGCCGGGTGCGCGCAACGGGCTCGCACAAAAACATCTTCGACTTCGAGACAGTCTCGCTGCTCGCGACTTTCGACGATTACTACGCCATCGCGATCATGGTGCTGGGCCTGCTGGGCGGCATCGTCGCCATTTATAAAGGCTGGACCGGAATCCAGGACCCGATACCCGGCTATACGGCAGCGTGGCGTGATACCACGGAAGCCATCGCGAAGGCTGCCGAAGATATTCATGACCAGTAGATGGATTTGGTGGAGACGACGGCGGAGATCGCTCTCGACGCCATCGAAGATTACAGG
>JAJFJB010000210.1 GCA_021774435.1 Alphaproteobacteria bacterium | reverse complement strand
AATAGAAAATTGGAAAGCGATTTTACCCGCTGTGTTCATAAGCTATGATCATCCAGATGTGCGATTGCCACTCCAAAAACAGGTAAACAATGCATTGCATCTCGGTGGTGCTAGACATCAAATCGCACGCGAGATTTTGATTAAGCCTACGACATTAGATCAAAAGTACCTACAAATTCCGGAAATTGTTGCGCATGCCGAGTCATTTTCACCCTTCTGTGCAATCGGAGTTACTGAAAAAGAATTAGGGAAATCAGTGTTGGATCGAATGGTGAACATTGGTAAAATTCGTGAGGCATTGTCGGCGGCGAAACTTGAAACACCTATTCATGTATTTGGAAGCTTAGATACGATGTCTTCATTGCTCTACTTTGTTATGGGGGCTGATATATTCGATGGATTGACTTGGCTTAGATATGGGTACCACAAAGGAGCAACACTTTATCGGCATGAATTTGCAACAGTAAAATTTCCTGCAACTACAAATGTTAATAATATTGAAGAGCTCTGTAGAGAGAGTAACTACTTGTACCTTCAAGATATGGAGTTGCGTATGTGCCGGTTCTTTTCCGAAGGAGATTTTTCTGTTTTCGAATGGAATAGCGATATTGTGAAACGCCTATATCAATCGGCCACCGAGCGTTTAGGAGGCAAATAATGGCAGGTGGTGGTGGAAATCGTGGATATGTTTCTATTGACAGGACACAGGAGCAAGTAGAACGCCGAATTAAAAGAGCAGAACAGCAGGCTTTTAAGGCCGGATTTGATACCAACTTATCTAGTTTTTTGGCTGCACTGCTTTATCAATATAACGAACGTGATTCTGATCTTATACAAAAACGGCTCGATATAATTCGTTCATTTATAGCCGACGAATTAGATGAAGCTGTTGATTCATTGTTCGGAGGTTCTGTCGCTAAGCACACATATGTCGATGGTATTAGCGATGTAGACTCGCTTTTTATTATGAAGGCGGAAGCAGTGGGCGCGATAGAACCTAGCGATGTAGTTTCATACATTGCCGATCTGGCTTCAACCCGGCTTGGGAATAGCGCAGAAGTTTCAGCTGGCGATCTCGCAATCACTGTCCGATATCCGGAGGAGGCTATGGAAATACAGATCCTTCCAGCCGTACGTGACAAGGACGGAGAGGTAAAAATATCCTCTGCCGACGGTGAAAGTTGGTCGAAAATCACGCCTCGCCGTTTTCAACAAGCCTTGACGAAACGCAACCAAGAATGTAGCGGCAAACTGATTCCTGTAATAAAGCTGGCTAAAGCTATCCTTGCAAACCTGCCGGAGGCTCAAAGAATGACAGGCTATCACATTGAAAGCCTCGCCGTTTCAGCGTTTCGCAATTACACTGGATCTACAACAACACATGAAATGCTTGTCGCATTTTTTGGGCAGGCTAAACAACTAGTAAGAGCACCGATTAAAGATAGTACCGGTCAATCAATTAATGTTGATGGCTATCTGGGCGAAGAAAATAGCAATGCGCGCGTTCGTCGGTCTTTTGTATTGGAGCGGATTGAAAAACGAATGCGAAATGCTAATAGCGCCAGCTCTTTGGTAGTTTGGGAATCAATATTTGGACTGGATACTTAGTGACGGGTATTGAAAAACGACGCAGGCGAATCGTTCAAACGCGACAGACTGCTGATATGCTGTGCACCGCGCATGCGGGACTCCGCGACAGATATCGTCGACGCGCTTTGCTTCTTGATGTGGCCATCCTTGTCTTGTCGGTGTTTCTGGTGGCGCAGACATTCGCTGATCCGCTGGTGAAAGGAAAACTCAATCTATTTGGCCTCGATCTTGGCGTTTGGCTAGGCCTACTGGCTACCAGTGTTTTCGCCCTGTCAGTCGTTCAACTCCGCGTAAATTGGAAAGCAACGACAGAGGCACACAGCAGAAGTTTCTCGCTGTATGCAGAGGCAAAACGAGAGCTTGGTTATTTGTTGGACAGTGAATCCATTGATGAGGAAGCTGCCAGCCGAATCCATGCCAGATATGATCTAGCGGCAGATCTTGGCACGACCATTTCCGAGGCTGAATTCTTGCGTCAAAAGCAGCGGCACAAGGTCAAGTTATTCATCAGTAATTATCTAGACGATCATCCGGGAGCTTCCATTACGTTAATTCGCCTTAAACTGTTTTTGCGGGATACTTTTGGGTGGAATGTCCTTGATTCATCAAACTGATACTGAAGTGCTTGACTTTTATCGTAGTGCCCGAGCTGCGGTAGCAGCTTCGTCTTTCCGGCATGAAATAGACTGGCAAACTGATCAAGACCTTGTGACGCTCGGAGAAATGGATTTTCTCAGGGAAGCAGCTTGGGTTGTAATTAATTCCGGCTTTCGGGAATCAGTGGCTCGGAGGAAGTTCAATCATATATCGCTGTCCTTCGGTGATTGGGAGTCAGCTCGCTACATAGTTGACAATCGCGATACGTGTATATCATGCGCATTGGATGGGTTCGGTCACGGAGGAAAAATTAGAGCGATAGCAGACATTGCCGAACAAGTGGAGAGTTATGGGTTCGACAGATTGAAGAAGGACATTCTTGATGATCCGATTACGACGCTTCAGCGCCTTCCCTTTATCGGGCCTGTCACGGTTTGGCATCTGGCGAAGAATATCGGCTGCGATGTCGCCAAGCCCGACCGCCACCTGGTACGAGCGGCATACGGTTTCGGATTTGACTGTGTACAATCGTTTTGCGGTGAAATTGCGAAGGCCACGGGAGAGCGAGTTGGAGTCGTCGACATCGTGATTTGGCGTTACTGCGCGTCCTTGCATAAGCTGTATTGAGGTCGCATCGTAAGTAGGTGGTTTTCTTGAGTAGCACTTAAGCTAATGTCTGCTCTTGCCCCCGAAGTCGACGTTTCAAACCGTAAATACGACCACGCATAGTGACCCGAAGTAGCCTCAATGCCCTGCTGAGGCGATGACTGGTTAGAGCCCATTGTCAAAAGACCAAACATCGCGGACAATCTGCAAGCTCTCGAAACAATTCTCAGGCGTAACCTGACACAATAAATTTACTAAAGGCCAATTACCCATGCACATTATGACAGACAATTGGTTGTTAGAAGAAGTCGCAGATACACTAGGTGATGGCCTGAGGCGTGAAAGCGAAGGGGAGATTCAAGTTGATCTCGAATGCAACGCATACACTCGTCCAGACATTCGTGCTGCAGTAATACAAATTGAAGCGCTATTCTCCTTTTTACTCAATATCGTTCTGCGAGACTCAATAATTGTCGATCAAAGATTTGCAGATGGTTGGAATCAACTTGCGGAGCAAAGCGACTCCCTTGCACCGTTCTTCGAATTGCAGAGAGATGGCGTGATCGATGTCAAAAATTTTGAGGATGATGACAGTGCACTTGCGCCAATTCGAGAGGCGTTGGTGGATAAAATCTGCGTTACTGATGATCTTAAGGATATAACGCGACGGAACAGTGAACTTTACAGGGAAACTGGAGAAAACGTGGATAGCTTCATGTCGCTGTGTGTTTGGGGTGGCGCAGGGATGCTCGCTAGAGCTAGCTTATTAGAAACGACATACGTTGGCCATCCTCATCGCCATAGTCTATTCAATGAGGTAAAACTATTCGCGAATCGCCCGGATGCCACTCGGACTGTCCTGAGCGACATCGATGAGGTGAGAGCATCCCTGATTCAATACTCATCAGACGTTGTCACTAGCAATCAGCTACGCATCCATGTTCCCGCAATCGTCATCGAGATTATCCAAGACTGTAACCAAGTTGGAGATCTTTTGTCAGTAGCTTTACAGTATCGAGGAAAATACCGCCGTCTTCGGCGATGGTTGAGTCAGTACCAGGTTGCTCTAGAAAAAGATGATCTAAAAGAAAGCGTAAGCAAGAAAAGCTTTTTGGCATCATACTTAAAAGACCAACAAAAACAGTTAGACCTGCTAGAGTCTTCTAGCACCGGAATTACTGTTTCCGCAGCTTGGATAAAATTTCCTGTACCTCAGAAACCCTATCTTGCCCTAAAAAACTCATTTGGAGTCCGCTCGGATTTTTCTAAATTATTGTTGCGAGGCTCGGGTCTACATGCAGTTCGGAGATTGCTAAGCTTTTTTGATGAAGAAAAAACTCAATTTGGCAAAGAGGTCGAACACGCCCTAATTGAAAGATCTGCAAGACCGCTTGGCTGATCATTGATGTTTCTAGCTGCGAATCTTCAGTACTGCAGCCGCTCATGATTTTGCTATCTCGGATTTGACCGCTTGCTGCCATTCGGGGGAAAACAGACATCGAAACTTAGCAGGCGAACTTCCGATGTCTCCATTTGCCCTCGAAAAAGCCGATAACAATGTCTCCCGACTATCAAAAAAGAGCTACGAATAATTTAGAATGTTTTTCTTCAACTTGTTGCAAGTGTGTTGCGCAAAGTTCCAGCAATGATTGGGAATTCGCATAATATTATGATGCTATTTCATACATGACGGAAGAGCGAACCTGCCGTCGGTAACATGTGAAGTGCCGCAAGACCAGACTACATCCCCCCTATTCAAACGCCTCTTCCCACGACCCCTGCGTCGCCGCGCGCGAGTACTCCGTCGCGCGGTTTTCGAAGAAGTTCGTGTGCTCGACGCCGTTGAGGATTTCTTCGAGCCAGGGCAGGGGGTTCTTGTCGATCTGGAAGATCGGGTTGAGGCCGATCTGGGTGAGGCGGCGGTCGGCGATGTAGCGGATGTACTGCTTGACCTCGTCGCCTTCGAGCCCCTCGACGCCGCCCATTTCGAAGGCCAGGTCGATGAAGGCGTCCTCGTGCCCGACGATGGTATCGCAGGCCTTGTAGAGGTCGCGCTGCAATTCGTCGGTCCACAGCTCGGGGTTTTCCTCCAGGAAGGTGCGGAACAGCTTGATGACCGAATCCGTGTGCAGGCTCTCGTCGCGCGCCGACCAGGTGACGATCTGGCCCATGCCCTTCATCTTGTTGAAGCGCGGGAAGTTGAGCAGGATCGCAAAGGAGGCGAAGAGCTGCAGCCCCTCGGTGAAGGCGCCGAACACGGCCAGGGTCTTGGCGATGTCCGCCGGGGTGCTCACGCCCCATTGCTGCATATAGTCGTACTTGTCCTTCATCGCTTTGTATTTCAGGAAGGCCTGGTACTCGGCCTCCGGAATGCCCAACGTGTCGAGCAGGTGGCTGTAGGCGGCGATGTGGATCGTCTCGATGTTCGAGAAGGCGCTCAGCATCATCTGCACTTCGGTCGGTTTGAAGACCTGACTGTAATGCTTCATGTAGCAGTTATTGACCTCGACATCCGCCTGGGTGAAGAAGCGGAAGATCTGCGTCAGCAGGTTGCGCTCCGCATCGTTGAGATTGCGGCGCCAGTCCTTGACGTCGTCCGCCAGGGGCACTTCCTCCGGCAGCCAGTGGCTCTGCTGCTGCTTCAGCCAGGCGTCATAGGCCCAAGGATACTGAAACGGTTTGTAGACGGTCCGCGCGTCGAGTAGGGACATCGTTGTTCTCTCCAGTGTGCGGGCCGCTCTGGTGGCGGCCTTTGTCTTATTCGTCGGGAGTTCGTGCTCTCCCTTCGCTGCTTTCATCTTCCAGGTCGTGACCGTCGAAGATAGGGCATGAGGCTGCCCTGATCCGATTCCCGTCACCCCGGCCCCCGAGCCGGGGTCCATGCTTATGCAGGGCGCGGCTTCACCATGGATCCCGGATCTGCGGCGCGAGGCGCCTTGTCCGGGATGACAGGTTGGGGGGAATTCGAGGTCGGTCGCGACCTACATGCTTTGTTTTCCTACGCTCATTGGCAGGCGAGGCATTCTTCGTAGTCGTTGGCGTTCAGCGGCTGGTCGGCGCTGTTCACGGTGCCGAGGACCGGGACGGTGGCGACCCTGCCTTCGCTGGCGACGGATTCGGAGCGCGAGATCGATTTCGAGCGGCAGTAATAGAGGCTCTTCACGCCCTTCTTCCAGGCCTGGTAATGGATCTGGTGCAGCTCGCGCTTGTGCACGTCGGCCGGCAGGAAGACGTTCAGCGACTGCGACTGGCAGACCTGCGGCGTGCGGTCGGCGGCGAGGTCGATGAGCCAGCGTTGGTCGATCTCGAACGCCGTCTTGAAGACATCCTTCTCCAACTCGGACAGGAAATCGAGATGCTGTACCGAGCCTTCGTTGGCGACGATGGAGGACCAGGTCTCGTCTGTGTTTTGGCCCTTTTCATCAAACAGTTCGGTCAAGGCCTTGTTGCGAACCGTGAAGGAGCCCGACAGGGTTTTGTGGGTGAAGCTGTTGGCCGCGATCGGTTCGATTCCCGGCGATGCGCCACCGCAGATGATCGAAATCGACGCGGTCGGCGCCAAGGACATCTTGTTGGAAAAACGCTCCTGGAAACCAAAATCCGCCGCGTCGGGACAGGCTCCGCGTTCTTCGGCAAGCTTGATCGACGCCGCGTCCGCGCCCTCCCGGATATGTTTGAAGATCCGCTTGTTCCAGACCTTCGACATGACGCCTTCCATCGGGATGCCATTGTCTTGCAGGAAGGAATGGAAGCCCATGACGCCGAGGCCGACGGAACGTTCGCGCATGGCCGAGTAGGTCGCGTTGCGGAACTCCTCGGGCGCCTGGTCGATGAAATCCTGCAGCGCATTATCGAGGAAGCGCATCACGTCCTCGATAAATTGCGGCTCGCCTTCCCATTCGGTGTATTTCTCGAGGTTGAGCGAGGACAGGCAGCAGACGGCGGTGCGTTGCCGGTCGAAACGGTCGATACCCGTTGGCAAGGTAATTTCCGAACAGAGATTCGACGTCTTCACCGAGAGGCCGCCGAGCTTCTGATGTTCCGGAATATTGCGGTTCACGTGATCGATATTGACGATATAGGGCTCACCGGTTTCGATTCGCGCCGTGAGGATGCGAATCCAAAGGTCCCGCGCCTTCACCTTGCGCAGCACGGCATCGTCTTTCGGGCTGGTGAGGGCCCATTCCTCGTCCGCCTCGACGGCGCGCATGAAGGCATCGGGGATCAGCACGCCATGATGCAGATTGGGCGTCTTGCGGTTCGGGTCGCCGCCGGTTGGCCGGCGCAGCTCGATAAACTCCTCGATCTCCGGATGGCTGACGGGCAGATAGACCGCCGCACTGCCGCGGCGCAGCGACCCCTGGCTGATCGCCAGCGTGAGCGAATCCATGACGCGGATAAACGGCACCACGCCCGATGTCTTGCCATTGAGCCCGACCTTCTCGCCGATCGAGCGCAGATTGCCCCAATAGCTGCCGATGCCGCCGCCGCGCGCCGCGAGCCAGACATTCTCGTTCCACAGGCCAAGAATGCCCCCCAGGCTGTCGGTGGCCTCATTGAGGAAGCAGGAAATCGGCAGGCCGCGCTTGGTACCGCCGTTGGACAATACCGGGGTCGACGGCATGAACCAGAGTTTCGAGATGTAGTCGTAGAGACGTTGGGCGTGCGCGGTGTCGTCCGCATAGTGCATCGCGACGCGCGCGAAAATATCCTGGAAACTCTCATCCGGCATCAGATAACGGTCGAGCAGGGTGGCTTTACCGAAAGCCGTTAGATTGGCGTCACGATCACGGTCGAGGAGGACCTTGATACCGCGCTCGTTCTGGGCGATGTCAGGGAAGCCTCCGGCATCGCCATCGGCCAGGTCATTCTCGAGTTGATCAGGTTCCGGAGGGGCTGAATTGTCGGGTTCATCCGCGTCCAAAAAGTTATCCACATAGGCGGAATCCCGCGCCAACCCGTCCGTCACCTCGACCATCACCCCTCCTGTCCACAGCTGTGTATAAATACATTGTGGATGAAACACTATATCTTGTGGTTAGGTTAAATAAAGTTACCAAATCCGGTTTCTGTCAACCAGAACAAATAAAGAACACCAATGTTACTCTACATTCCAGGCAAAATGCGTCAATGACATTCACACTTTCGATTTGCCGATTGTCAGGCAAGCTGCGATCTTCGGGGCGATCTATCCAATAGGGGCGTAAAGATGCGATTGAACCTCGGGTGTGGCTTTAACAAGCGCGACGGATTCGTGAACGTCGATATTGGCGATCATTGCGCCCCCGACATGGTGCATGACCTGGAACTGGTACCGTGGCCGTGGGATGATTCGTCAGTTGACGAGATTTATATGAGCCATGTTCTGGAACATCTTGGGCCGGACACTGCGAGCTATTTCGCGATCCTGCGCGAAATGTACCGCATCTGCCGACATGATGCCCGGATCACCATCGTCGTGCCACATCCGCGTCATGACGACTTCCTACATGACGCGACCCACGTCCGTGCGATAACCGTCGAGGGCCTATCCATGTTTTCACATAAGAATTGCGAGGAATGGGTCGCCGCCGGTAACGCCAATACGCCGCTCGCCTTCATTGCCGAAGTCGATTTTGAGATCGTCGACTCGGAAATTGCCTTGGAGGAGCCTTATAAAAGCAAATTCGATCTGGACGTGCTGTCAAAAGCAGAATTGATACAGGCGATTAAGCAATACAATAACGTCATTAAGGAAACCAAGATCGTGCTACGCGCCGTTAAGGCGTAACTGTTCCATCTTCGCCCGAGGACCGCCTATGCAAAATCGCCGCGTATATTTCGTCAAATACCCCGAAGGGCCGGTTGTGCCGGCTTGTTTTGATATCCGTGACGAGCCGGTTCCGGAGCAGGAAGACGGCGATGTGCTGGTCCAAAACATCTATCTGTCTTGCGACCCTTATATGCGCGGCCGTATGGGCGGTACGGCGAATTATGCCAGCACAAAAAGCTTTCCACTCAACGAAGTAGTTCCCGCCCGCGTCGTGGGGCAGGTCGCGGCCTCACGGAATCCGGACTTCAAGGAAGGTGATATTGTATGGGGCTTCCTTGGCTGGGAGCTATTTACGCTGGCGAAGGGCGGCGGCGGCTTACGAATTGTCGATCCGTCGCTGGGACCGATCTCGCACGCGATTACGGTCATCGGCATGCCGGGTCTTACCGCCAGGGTTGGCATACTGGATATTGGTCAGCCGAAAAAAG
>JAJFJB010000209.1 GCA_021774435.1 Alphaproteobacteria bacterium | reverse complement strand
ATGCCGTGCTGGAGGGGGCGGCAAAGGCGCAAGTACCGGTTCTCATCGTCGGTGGTGCAGCAAGCCTCAAGATACCGGCGCAAAACGGCGCTACTGTTCTGACCGCGCCGGGCTTCCTGCCGGACGCGGTGCTGCCGATCGCCCGGGCCAGTTTCGCTCAGCATAAACGATGCCTCACCGAAACCGATGCCGACTGGTCCTATGCCAGTCCGCCGGCCCTGCTTTTTCCCGGGGAACGAACGGGCCGATATCGGTTAGGCGGCGACTTTCTGCTATTCGACGCAGACGGCGGGTCGCGCATTTCGATGGAGGATTTCGCCATGGCACTGATCGACGAAGCGGAAACGTCCAAACACAGCCGAAGCCGATTTACGGTCGCCCATTAGGGACAGCGGTCGGCTTGGGAATAATACGCGACATCCGAAAGAAACCATGACACGGCACTCTTTCGCGCGCGCGCTCCAAACCCCGGTTATGTCGTATGAAACGGTTTGCGGCGTAAACCGATCAGCATCCCCATCCAGCGAGGAGCAACAAGGCGCTTGATGGTTCCCGAACGGCATTAGCCGTAACTTCGCCGAAGGCCACCGTCGGGAATGCGGCCGGGCTGCCGGCGGCATTGATGGGCACGCCGTCGACACGCAGTGGATCGCTGAATTGCCACGTCGTAAACTCGGAAAATTTTACGACCGTGCGGCGAACACTCGCTTCATAGGTGAGCGCCATGGTGCAAACGGTCCCGCGAGATCGACACCAGCATGGCGATATATTAGCGAAGCAATACTTGCCCTACAGCCAATCAGGAAAAACCGCCCGCAAACACACTACCTTTACGTGTTGTTATTATTCCTGTCGCCAATTAATTAGAAATTAACCAAGCTCTTGGAATATAATCAAAAGCACAGCGGAATTCGAAACTGTCCGGATAGTTTTACGTCATCCGAGAACTCTCGTTCCTATTTATATGTGCCAATAGAATTTTGAGTTGGATTGCGGGCAAAGGTTTGGAGGAGCGTTTTAGTTTGTCACTTTTTGGGTTTCATCGTTTCCGGCAACTTTTTTACCTGCCGGCACTCGCACTCATCGTTTTATTTGGCTTCTCCGGATGTGGGGACGACCCGGCAGATGACATTAAGGTAATACGTGTCGGCGTATTACCCGACGAGTCGGAAGAGAAACTCTCGGCGCGTTACATGCCTCTTCTCCGCCACTTGGAAAAAGCGACCGGCATCACTTTCGAGCTCGTCATTCCGGCGAACTACGACGGACTATTGACACTTTTCAATAAAGAGGAAGTCGATCTCGCCTATTTTGGAGGATTTACTTTTTTAAAAGCCAGGTCGGATAGCGGTGCCGTGCCCCTGGTCATGCGTGACGTCGATACACGGTTCACCAGCTTGTTCATCGTCAAATCAGATTTTCCGGCAATGTCGCTGAAGGAATTAAGGGGCCGCACTTTTTCATTCGGGTCCAGGCTTTCCACGTCCGGGCATCTGATGCCCCGGCATTTTTTAGTCCGGGAAGATATCGAGCCTGAAGAATTCTTTGCCAAGGTAACCTACTCGGGCGCGCACGATAAAACGGTGGCGTTGGTCCGTGAGGGAGCCGTAGACGCCGGCGTTGCAAATGCCCTGATTGTCCGCAAAATGCTTACAGATCACAGAAGCACAAAAACCGAGATCCGCATTCTTTGGGAAACGCCTCCCTACGCCGATTACGTATGGGCAGTGCAGCACAAAATCCCAACTTCAGTGCGCCAGAAAATCGTTGCGGCGTTTCTCGAAATCTCGTCGGAGCGAGGAGATCATGAGGCCATACTAAAAAGTGTCGGAGCAAACATTTTTCTGCCAGCGCGCGGCGAAGACTTCAAGGAACTGCAATCCATCAGTGAAGGCTTAGATATGCTGAAATAACAACGTCGGCCGCACATTTTCTAGAGGGCACACACGAGAGCATATCTTGCGAAGGTTTAATCTTAAATGATTGGTGTAAAAGGAAATGTCTATTTTCTGATAGCGGTGCTTTTCGCCACGGGTTCGGTTTTTTCCGGTGTGATTTACTGGCATCAGGTCGAGGACGAAGAGAATTACAATATTTCCACAAACTATCATCAGGCAAGCATCCATTATCTCGAGATCGTTGAAAGAGAACTGCAATGGTTTCGCTTGGGAGGCGCACAAAATCAGGCACCATTTTCGAATTCAGATACCTATCATAGCCTTCATACGATCCGAGACAGCATCGAAAACCTACTGAAAGTACAGGCGTCATTTTCTCATTCAATTTTTGAGAATCCGGTTACGAGAGTCGCAAAGACGCACAAGGTCTTCACTGGTCTATTTGATCGTATCCCGGGATCGGTCGCCGAAAATACCAACAAAAAAAATTCGGCAATTACCCGCTTCGGACAACGTGTCGAGCAGCTTCGACGCCTTCATCTTATTCGGGACCGCGACCTTAATACGATTACCGACCATAAACATACACCTGGTATATCTTACGGTTTCATTATTATGGGGCTCATCGGAATTTTCGCGGCCGGTATCACCTTTACGTTGCTGCGGCAGATCGACAACACGTTGGCAGCGCGAGACGAAGCCGCGGGGAGTCTAAAGACTCTAAATGAAGAACTCGAAAACCGTGTCGACGAACGCACCCGCGACCTGCGCCACGCGCAGCGCGAATTAATTTCTAAGGAACGGCTGGCAACTCTCGGACAGCTCGCCGCCACCATAAGCCACGAACTGCGCAATCCACTTGGCACGATCCGCACCTCCATGTTCACCATTACAGACCGTATCCGGGGAAAAGGGTTAGACCTTGATCGGCCTTTGGAGCGGATCGAACGCAATATCATCCGCTGCGACAACATCATTTCCGAATTGCTCGATTATGCGCGAGACCGGAAACCCAACAAGGAGCCGACCCTGATAGACAACTGGCTTGCCGAAACGCTCGCTGAACTCGTCACGCAAGACAGTATCACCGTCAAGCAGGATCTGGTATCAGGCGCCAATGTCGAATTCGACCGCGACGCGTTTCGTCAGGTCGTCGTCAATCTCGTTCAAAACGCAGAACAGGCAATGAATGGAAACGGTCCTGAAGCGTGCTCCCCAGAGCGTTGCCTTACGGTTTCAAGTCGCACCAACGGTTCCCGGATCGAAGTCACGTTCGGCGACACGGGGCCGGGCATACCTCGAGAAGACCAGGCAAAGATATTCGAGCCTCTGTTTAGCACCAAGGTATATGGGGTCGGTCTTGGACTACCGCTGGTCAAGAAAATTTTGGAGCAGCATGGCGGTGGCATCGAGATTAGTTCAATCGAAGGACAAGGGGCGCAGGCCGCCCTGTGGCTTCCCCTCAGTCCGGATTCGGAAAACAAGGCTACGACATGACAAAGATACGAGTATTCATCGTTGATGACGACGTCGACTTCGCCGAAAGTCTAGCCGAAGTCATAGAAGCCCGTGGCCATCATGTTGAAATGGCCCACAGTGGTGAAGACGCGATTGCGCGGTTCAATGAACAAGACTTCGACATCGCCTTCATGGACGTAAGACTTCCTGGCAAGAATGGCGTCGAGAGCTTTCTTGAGATCAAGCGCCTCAAGCCCAAGGCCAAAATCATGATGATGACGGGCTATGGTGTCGACGAGCTACTTGCGCAGGCAGTCGAAAACGGTGCCCTCGGCGTACTGAACAAGCCATTGGAAGTCGATGACGTCCTCGACGCGCTGGCAATAGCCAAGTCAGCCGGCTTGCTGTTGATCGCGGACGACGACACGGACTTTGTAGACAGCCTTAAAAGCATATTAACCAAGGCGGGATATTCTATAGTCGTCGCTCATAGCGGAGACGAAGCGATCAAGAGAGGAATAGAGCACGATCTGGATGCCTTGGTCCTGGATTTGAGGTTGCCGGTAATCAACGGTCTCGAGGTATTTGCCGAACTAAAGAAAAAGGGAAGAAAGGTGCCGACTATTATCGTTACCGGTTACGCCGACGAAGAAGCGACGACCATACGGACCCTGCGCCAGGCGTCGGCATCGAGTTACCTAACCAAACCGTTCGATCCATCGAAGCTGATCATGGCGATCGAAGCCGCCAGGAAATGACTTCGTGATGGCAAATTCAGCTAAGACAATGCCGAAACCACCGAATACGGTTCTGGCGCGGCCACGGCTGCTTATCGTCGATGACGACAGAGATGCGGCCGACGCCTTGGCTGAAGCACTCGTGCCGCGCGGCTACGAAGTACGGTTGGCACACCTAATAAGTGAAGCAACGGATTCGGTCGAAACATTCGAGCCCGAGATCGCCTTGATCGACATCCGTCTGGGTCGGGAACACGGTCTTGATCTCGTTCGTGAGTTGAAACGGAAACGCCCCCAGCTCCCCTGCATCGTGATGACCGCCTATGATGATTTGGAAGTAGCCATAGGCGCAGTGCGCCATGGCGCCTATGACTTCCTTCGTAAGCCCCTCAGCCTGGACCTTCTGGAGGCCACACTGCAACGCTGCAACGAGTTGGTGCGTTTACAGCAGGAACAGGAGCTTACGGAAACCGCGCTCAGGAAAAGCGAAGGGCAACTTCGCACGATTACGGACGCCTTACCGGTACTGATCGCGCACATTGATACCGAGTGCCGCTTCCGGTTTGTCAACAATACGATTAAGGATTGGTACGAAAAGCCAATCGAAGAAATTATCGGCAAAAAGATTTCCGATGTTCTCGGAGAAGAAGCCTTCGGGATGTTGCGCCCCTACACGGATAGAGTTCTAGCGGGAGAAAGCGTGACGTTCGAGGACGCGATAAAATACCCTGACGGCAAAACCCGAAATGTTCAAATCTCATACGTACCCGACTTCGGCGAAACGGGCGCCGTGCACGGATTTTTCGGTCTCATAATCGATTTAACAGCACGTAAGCGGATGGAAGAAGCACTCAGGGTATCCGAAACACGCCTAAGCGACGCCATCGAAAGCATCTCCGAAGGCTTTGTCCTCTACGATCCGGACGGCCGCCTCGTCCTTTGCAATGAAATATTTAGGGAGTTTTATCCGCAGATCGGCGACGATTTGGTTCCGGGCCTCAAATTCGCAGATCTTGCGCGGAAATCGTTCGAACGCGGCGCCGTCAAAACCTCGCTCAAAAATGTTGAGGATTGGATAGATTTTCGCGTCTCGCAGTATGAAATCGCACAAGGAACTTACGAAGTCGAACTCCCGGACGGCCGCTGGCTTTTGTGCAGCGAGCGCAAAACCGCCGACGGATACACAGCGGGAATTCGCGCCGACATCACGGAAATCAAGCGGACAGGGGAACAGCTGCGTCAGGCGCAGAAGATGGAAGCGGTCGGGCAATTGACCGGCGGCATGGCGCATGACTTCAATAACCTGCTGGGCGTCATTATCGGCAACCTCGACTTTATCGATGAAGAAATTGACGAAAACAGTCCCTTGCGAACGTTTATAGACGCGGCGTCGACGGCAGCTCTCAGCGGGGCGGATTTGAATCGCCAGCTTCTCGCCTTTTCGCGCCAACAGTCCTTGTCGCCCAGAGTCATTGACTTGAACGATAGCGTATCGGCAGTACTCGGAATGCTGCAACGCACATTCGGCGCAATGGTCGAGATCGAAGCAAATCGGAGCGATGGGTTATGGGCGGTCGAAGCGGACCCGGGTCAGGTGGAAGCCGCGTTACTCAACCTGGCGGTCAATGCGCGCGATGCTATGCCAGAAGGGGGAAAGCTGACAATAGAGACGGCCAACATTCGGCTTAACGACGTCTATGCGGCAGCACAGGTGGATGTAACGCCGGGCGAATACGTGATGTTGGCGCTTACCGATACCGGCGAGGGCATGCGACCCGAAATCCTCGGCCGCGTATTCGAGCCGTTTTTCACGACCAAGGAGATCGGCCAAGGGACCGGACTTGGCCTATCGATGGTATTTGGCTTCGCCAAACAATCTGGCGGACATGTCACGATCTATAGCGAACTGGGCAAGGGAACCTCTGTGAAGCTGTACCTCCCGCGTGTGTGGCAAGAGGTAGGTGTTGCTGAACAGAAAATAGAGAACATCCCAATGGCGGAGGGCGAAACGGTCCTGTTAGTCGAGGACGACCCGGATCTTAGGACAATGGTCCTGACAATGTTGAAGGACTTGGGTTATCAAGTGCTCGAGGCGGGCAATGGTGAGTCAGCCATGGCGGCTATGGCGCAGACCTCCAGGATCAATTTACTTCTGACCGACGTTGTGCTGCCAGGCGGTATGAGCGGTCCGGATATCGCGGAAGAGGCGAATAGGCGGCTTCCTGGCATCAATGTATTGTTCATGTCGGGTTACCCGCGAAACGCCATCACCCAGCAAGGCTACTTAAAGGAAAATGTTTTGCTGCTGGAAAAGCCGTTCCGGAAAGCGGGCTTCGCGAAAAAACTGCGCGAGGCGCTCCATTCCGAATCACGTTGAACGGCATGGGCCCAAGGCGCCCTTAGCTGCCCCTTAAATCCAACAACCACAGCCACCCTTCCCAATTCCAGGGGCATTCCAGGCATCGGTGGACGGTTTCGCAAAATAAGCGAGCCTAACGCACGCCGCGCCTTCGCTATCCACTTGACCGCGTTTTAAACAACCCAGGCCATCGTCCGTTTTAATAGCAATGCAGACGGATGATTTTGCTATCAAGTGCTTTTGGTGTTCTATTCGGAACCTCCTTGAGACTTGCCTCTTCCGCAATCCATTCAATTGAAAGTTCCTATATTGCAGGCTGATCGGGCGAGGTGGTTTATCCTGGCGTTGCTGTTTTTCTCCCGTATTGGGTTGGGATTTCAGTTTCAAACGCTCGGCTCCGTTTCGGACGAACTGGTTGGGCAACTGGGCCTGAATTATACCGAAATCGGTACCCTCATCGGCTTGTTTATGGTGCCTGGAATGATCTTGGCCTTGCCGGCCGGTTACGCGGGCCGCTTCTTGTCTGATCGGTTCATTGTCGGTCTCGGTTTGATATCATTGGCTGCCGGAGGCGGCTTGGCATCCGTTGCCGAGAGTTTTGACCTATTAGCCGCAGGACGCATGATTTGCGGCGTCGGTTTCGTCCTTTCTACAATTTTTCTCGCAAAAATAATTGCGGACTGGTTTGCGGGCAAGGAACTGGCGACGGCAATGAGCGTCCTGGTGATGTCCTGGCCTTTCGGCATCGCGATGGGCCAAGTTGGCCATGGCTGGCTGGCCGTCAATTATGATTGGCGTTGGGCCTTTATCGTGGCATCGCTCTATTGCCTGTCGGGGGCTCTGCTGGTGATGCTCTTCTGCCGCGATGCACCGGAAAGCCCCCAGGCGAGCGGAGGATTTAAATTCTCCCTGAACCGAAATGAGGTTGTGCTGACGATAATTGCGTCAGCTGTCTGGTCATTCTTTAACGCCGGATATGTGGTCTATCTAAGCTTCGCCCCCATTGTCCTTGTGATAAACGGCTATGAAATGGTTGCGGCACTGAGTGTCGTTAGTATTGCAAGTTGGGTGATGATCGTTTCGGGAACCATCTGCGGGCAAGTAGCCGACCGCAGCGGTCGGC
>JAJFJB010000208.1 GCA_021774435.1 Alphaproteobacteria bacterium | reverse complement strand
GCGCGACCAGGTGCGCGACAACACATTACATGCACTCAAGCAAAGCGGGGCGGCGACACTAATGGTTACGCACGATGCCGAAGAAGCGATGTTCATGGCGGACCGGATTGCCGTAATGAACCGCGGTCAACTGGTGCAACTCGGGACACCCGTAGAACTCTATTGTCACCCGAAAAACGCTTTCGTTGCGGAGTTCTTCGGCGAAGTGAACCGGTTTCCCGGCGTCGTCCGGGAAGGCAAGGTTGCGACTCCGTTCGGTGATCTTCCAGCACGCGACGTGCCGGATGGCGAAACCGCGGATATCCTTGTCCGGCCTGAGGCCTTGCGGCTGGGTCCGGTTCAAGAGGGGCAGGACCCAAAACAAGCTGTGACGGTGGTTGCGGCTCGGATGCTTGGCCGGACCAGTCTAATTCATTTGTGCATTGGCCGGCAGACGGGACAGGAGCTGCATTTGCATTCCCGAATGCCCGGACGCTTCCTCCCACCCGAGAATGCCAGGCTTTCCGTAGAGCTGGATCGATCTCAAGCGTTTGTCTTTCCCACCGAGTGACTATATAGACTTGGTGGTACAAAGGTTTAGGATGTGCTGTCGTTGCGGCGTTTCGCTGTTTCTGCGATGATCCGGCACGAATTTTGGCGGGAAACCGCCTTTAACGGTTAGGGAAAAGACGAATGGGTGCATTTAGTATTTGGCATTGGCTCATCGTTCTGGTGGTCGTGCTGGTCCTGTTCGGGGGAAAAGGCAAGATTTCCAGCCTCATGGGGGATTTTGGTAAAGGACTGAAATCGTTCAAGAAGAACGTTAAAGACGAAAACCTGTCCGAGGACAGTACGAAGGCGATTGAGACGGAGTCGATGCGGGATGGCGAGGCCGACGCGTCGGCCAAAGATTCTACCGCTAAATCCTGACGGACCTGTAGGCTTCGCCATGCTGAATTGCTGCGATGCTTGATGTCGGTTGGCAGGAGCTTTTTGTCATTGCGGTGATCACGATTATCGTGGTCGGGCCGAAGGAGATTCCGCGCGTTTTGCGCACGGTGACCTTGTGGATCCGTAAAATCAAAGATATGGCGCGCGAATTTCAGAGCAGTATCGACGATATTGCCCGCGAAGCGGAACTTGACGACATCAAGAAGCAGTTGTCGGAAGCCAAGGATTTCGACATCGAGCATGAACTTGAAAACGCAATCGATCCAACCGGAGAGGTTACGAAAACGATCCATGACCTCAAAGAACCTTTGGATGACGTAAAAAGCGTAGCCGAGGATGCCGCCAATAGCACGGTGGAACCGCCAGAAGCTGAGAGCGAAGAAAAGCCGGCGGCTCTTCCCGATGCTTCCCGTGCCACGGGCGCTTAAGCGATGGCGGAAAGCGACGAAGATCAGGGCAAAATGCCGATGCTCGAGCATCTGGTCGAGTTGCGCACACGGCTTATGTGGGCGGTGGGCGGATTTGTCCTCTGTTTCATCGTATCGTTCTATTTCGCCGGCCCGATCTTCAACTTTCTCGTCCAGCCGCTTGCTGACCTTTGGGAAGGGGAGGAAGCCCGCCGTTTGATATTTACGGCGCTGACGGAAAAGTTTTTTACGGAAATAAAGATCGCCTTTTTTGTGGGCGCCTTCATTTCATTTCCGCTTGTTGCCAACCAGTTGTGGATGTTCGTCGCGCCTGGTCTTTACAAGAACGAAAAGCACGCGTTTCTGCCGTTTCTCATCGCGACGCCGGTACTATTTTTTATTGGCGGCGCGTTCGTTTACTACTTCGTTTTGCCGGTCGCATGGAGCTTTTTTGCGGGATTTGAGCAATCTGCCGCGGAAGGACCGTTGGCGATCCAACTTGAACCGAAAGTCGATCAGTATCTTTCGCTCGTCATGCGTCTCGTTTTCGCGTTCGGACTGAGCTTTGAATTACCGGTTGTTATGACGTTGCTCACCAAGGTTGGCATGATCGGTACCGCTGGCATGCGGAAGAATCGCCGTTATGCGATCGTCATTGCTTTTGTCGCCGCGGCGATATTGACGCCGCCGGACCCGATTAGCCAGCTTGGCCTCGCCATCCCGATAATCTTGCTCTACGAAATTTCGATTTTGTGCGCAAAATTTGTCGAGAAGGGGCGCGACGACCCGCAAAACGAGCCTGAAACGGACGAGGCCTGAAACCAATCTGAATTAAGCTGTGATTCTGGACGTGACAGTTGTTCGTAACCTATAACGGCGTTCAAATCGCAAGGGAATCCGATGCACGACTTAAGGCGCATCCGGGAAGCACCGGAAGCATTCGACCAAGGTATGGGCCGGCGTGGGCTTGAGCCGTTGTCCGAGCGAATCCTTGACCTCGACCGGCGGCGCCGTGCCGCTCAAACCGATTTGCAGGATATGCTGACGCGGCGCAACGCGGTATCCAAACAGGTTGGAGTCGCGAAGCGCAATGGCGAGGACGCCGGGGATCTGATCGCGGAAGTTCAGAGTCTCAAGGACGGCATCACAGAGAATGAAGCTGCAGAAAAGGCGCTGGAACGCGAGCTGGAAGCGATCCTTGAAGGCTTACCCAATTTGCCCGCCGCCGATGTGCCTGACGGTAATAGCGAGGAAGATAATCGCGAAGTGCGGGTGCATGGCGAGAAGCCGGAATTCTCGTTTCAGCCGCAGGAGCATTTCGATCTGGGTGAAGCGCTTGGTTTTATGGATTTCGGTGCGGCTGCACGTTTGTCTGGCGCGCGCTTTGTCGTCCTGCGTGGTGCTCTGGCGCGCCTGGAGCGCGCCCTGGCGTCCTTCATGCTGGATTTGCACACACAGGAGCATGGTTTCAACGAGATCGTCACGCCCGTTCTGGTGCGCGAGGAAGCCCTCTATGGCACTGGGCAGCTGCCTAAATTTTCGGAAGATCTTTATCGTACGTCGGACGATTATTGGCTGATCCCGACGGCTGAGGTCACGCTCACCAATCTCGTGGCCGACGGAATCATGGATGAAGGCGACTTACCGCAACGGATGACGGCGTGGACTCAGTGTTTTCGCTCCGAAGCCGGCGCCGCGGGCAAGGACACGCGCGGCATGCTCCGGCAGCACCAGTTCAGCAAAGTTGAAATGGTCTGCGTGACCCATCCCGATAAGTCCGATGCAGAGTTGGAGCGAATGACCGGCTGTGCCGAGGAAGTGCTCAAACGCCTTGGTCTTCACTACCGCGTCGTCGTTCTGTGCACCGGTGATTTGGGTTTTGGCGCGCGCAAAACCTATGACATTGAAGTCTGGTTGCCGGGGCAGGGCATGTATCGCGAGATATCGAGCTGTTCGAACACGGGTGATTTTCAGGCGCGCCGCATGAAGGCACGGTATCGGCCGAATGGCGAAAAAGGCACGCGCTTTGTTAATACGCTGAACGGCTCCGGATTGGCCGTCGGCCGGACGATGATCGCTGTGATCGAGAACTATCAGAATGCTGACGGTTCGGTCACCGTCCCGGAGGTGCTTCGTCCTTATATGGGCGGCCTGGAACGCATTGCGCGCGGCGAGATCGTCGCGCAATGACGGGATTGGATCTGTCGCAGTCTCGCATCCTTGTCACCAACGATGACGGCATCAATGCGCCGGGCCTGATGGTGCTCGAAAAGATCGCCCGTTCCTTGACGAAAGACGTCTGGGTCGTCGCCCCCGAAACGGAGCAAAGCGGTGCGGGACATTCCTTGACGCTGACGCAGCCTTTGCGGATGCGAAAGCTTTCGAAACAGCGTTTCGCGGTCAGTGGCAGCCCGACCGATTGTGTCCTCTTTGCAGCCTGCCAATTGATGGCGGACCATTTGCCGGATTTGGTCCTTTCGGGAGTCAATCGCGGTGCGAATATCGGGGACGACGTGACTTATTCCGGAACTGTCGCAGCCGCAATGGAAGCGGCAATCCTGGAATTGCCGGCAATCGCACTCAGCCAGCAGACGAACGACGTAAAGGTCGCCCATTGGCCGACGGCAGCCCGCTATGCCCCCGATATTATCCGCAAACTGGTTGCGACCGGTTGGTCGTCCGACGTGTTCATGAATGTCAATTTTCCCGATTGCCGTCCCGACGACGTGACGGGCGTTAATGTCGTTGCGCAAGGCCGTCGAAAAGCGGGCTATGAAATTCGAGAATGCGTCGATCCGCGCCTCCATACCTACTATTGGATCGGGCCGGCGCTGAGCCGAGAAGCGCGTGCCGGCAATACCGATTACCAAGCCATGGAGCGGCGAGAAATTGCCATAACGCCGTTGCATATGGATCTTACGCATCGTGGCGCACTCCGCGCGCTAAAGAAAAATTTCAAATGATTCCAGCATCTAAAAAGATACGCCTCATTCTCGATCTTAGGCAGGGCGGCATCTTGGATACCGCGCTGCTCGCGGCCATGGAAAAGGTGCCGCGGGACGATTTCGTGCCCGAGGCTTTTCGCGATCGTGCATATGAGGACACTGCGTTGCCGATCAGTCATGGCCAAACCATTAGCCAACCGCTGATCGTGGCGAAGATGCTGGAGGCATTGAATCTGAACGACCGGGTCAAGGTACTCGAAATCGGCACGGGGTCCGGCTATCAGACGATGATCCTATCGCACCTGTGCCGCCGGGTTTACACGATCGAGCGGCACCGACCGTTGCTTCGAGAGGCGGAAACCCGATTCGACGTAATGGGCCGTCACAACATTACAACGCGAGCCGGCGACGGTACGCTTGGCTGGCCTGAACAGGAGCCATTTACACATATTGTCGTTAGTGCCGCGGCCCCTGAAATTCCCCCTATTCTCGTCGATCAGCTTGATGTCGGTGGCGTTATGATCGTTCCTGTTGGCGACGAGCGGCGTGAACAACGTATATTCAAGGTCTTACGGTCCGAAGCGGATGTAGAAATTGAAGATATTGGCCCGGTACGGTTTCTCCCCTTAGTGTCGGGTATGCCGGATACTGCGAAACGAGGCAGGCGCGCGGAAGCCTGATAGAACTGCGTCGGCACGAATGACGAAATGCCAGGTTGAAAAATGGGTTCGCTGTAGTTTTGCCATGCTGGCGGGCGTGCTGCTTCTTACGGCATGTGCCGAGCCGGCACGGGTTGTTTTGTATGAAGAGCGCAACAGAAACGGCAAGAGCGGCAAAACCACTGTCGCAACGCAAACGGTTCGCAAAGCGCCAAATGTTGCGGTAAAGCCGGAAGCCACTCCGGTCTCCGCGTCCAGACCCGCGACAGCGCACCAGGTCCGCTCCGGGGACACCGTTTATACGGTGGCGCTGCGTTATCAGGTGCCGATTCGGGGCCTTATAGAACTGAACAGTCTTCGAGCGCCCTACATATTGCGCAGCGGTCAGTTCTTGAAGCTTCCGAAACCGCGCCGGCACATCGTTCAACCCGGCGACACAATCTACCGAATTTCGAGAACTTACGATGTCGCATTGAGTCGACTCGTGCAACTTAATGGCATCGAACCACCTTATAAAATAGTCGTTGGCCGCAGTTTACGGCTCCCGGATTCAGTGGAGCCCGAAAAACGATCTACGGTCCCATTACGTTCACGGAAAGCGTCTAAGCCGGCATCGGTGAATCTACCTACCGAGGCACGTGACCGAGAGAAACCGCGGCCGAAATCGAAGCCATTTTCCAAAAGTTCCCAAACCGCACCAGGACCCCGGAAAGCCGTTGCCGTTGTTCCCAAACCACCACCCTTGTCGAATAGAAAATTCCTGCTTCCCGTGCGTGGTCGACTTTTATCGAAATTCGGGCCGAAGGGCCGGGGGCTGCGAAATGATGGAGTCAATATAGCCGCGCCGCGAGGGACGCCGGTGCGGGCGGCGGAAAACGGTATCGTCGTTTATAGCGGAAATGCGTTGCTCGGGTTCGGCAATATGGTTCTTATCCGTCATGCAAACGGCTATATGACGGCGTACGCCCATAATGAGTCGGTCTCTGTTGGGCGCGGCGATACGGTTCGGCGCGGGCAGGTCATCGCGACCGTCGGTAGTTCGGGCAATGTGTCGTCGCCACAGCTTCACTTTGAGATTCGCAAGGGTAAACGGGCGATCAATCCCGCTAAATTAATGCCGAATTTAGCGTCCGCACGACGGCGCTAAACGGCCTACGAAATTCGCACGCCCTTGGTTCCCGCGAGGTGCTGGAGGAATTGCCATGCGACGCGGCCGGAGCGGGAACCTCGCGTGACGGACCATTCGATAGCTTGCGCCCGCCATTCCGCCTCTTCTACGTCCAGGCCGTAATGGGCGACATAGCCCTCGATCATCGCGAAGAACGTATCCTGGTCGCATTTGTGAAAACCGAGCCATAGGCCGAATCGGTCCGATAGCGATACTTTCTCTTCGACGGCTTCCGAAGGATTTATCGCGGTCGACCGTTCGTTTTCGATCATATCGCGTGGCATTAAGTGCCGACGGTTGGAGGTCGCGTAAAAAATGACATTGTCCGGTCGTCCCTCAATGCCACCTTCGAGAATCGCCTTCAGCGATTTATAGCTGGCGTCGCCCCCGTCGAAGGACAGGTCGTCGCAATACAGAATCGTTCGCCGCTTGGAGTCGCGTAGGAACGTAAGAAGCCGTGGCAGCGTGGGAATATCCTCGCGATGGATTTCCGCCAAGGCGACCATGCCCGGGTTTTTAGCTGTAATATCGCCATGCACCGCTTTGACGAGCGAACTCTTGCCGCTACCCCGCGCGCCCCAAAGCAAGGCGTTGTTTGCCGGCAGCCCTTGAGCGAAGCGCATGGTATTGTCGTACAAAGAATCGCGCTGCTGATCGATCCCCTGAAGCAAGGCGAGATCGAGGCGGTTGACCTTGGCAATGGGCTCGAGGATTTCCCGTTCGGCATGCCACACGAAGGCGTCTGCGGCATCGAGATCCGCGCTGGGGGCCAATACAGGCGCTAGACGTTCGAGACTATCCGCGATACGCGTGAGAAGCTGTGTAATTTCCTGATCCGACATAAATCAACCCAGTTTGGTCTTTTAAAGGCGCGGAACCTAACCATATGCGAACAGACGGTCAAACAGGGATCGTGTGATTGCAATTACGCGCTGGGCGGCTATATTCCGCCGGCTGCGTGCCTTTGCGCGGCGTTGGAGGAGAGTCCCATGTTCATTTCACCAGCTTGGGCGCAAGCAGGCGGCGCTGGCGGCGGTAGCGACATTTTTACAGCGATGTTGCCGTTGGTTCTGATTTTCGCTGTTTTCTACTTTCTGTTGATCCGGCCGCAGCAGAAGAAGATGAAAACGCATCAGCAGATGATCGGGAACCTGCGGCGCGGTGATAAGGTAATCACTGGCGGCGGCGTATATGGGTCCGTCACAAAAGTATTGAACGAAGGCGAAGTCATGATTGAGATCGCCGAAGGCGTGAGAATCAAGATTGCTCGTGGCACGATTGCGACGTTACTGACGACGCATGAGGGCGGTGCTAAAGACGCCGCGCCGGCCGGTGCGCCAGCCAATCAAGGCGGCGGCGGATTGCTCGGTAAACTCATGGGTAAAAAGTAACATCAGTCAGCAAAAAACGGCGCCGCTTTCATGATCCAGATAGCCAATTGGAACAAGATCCTGATCGCGGTAATTTGCGCTCTGGGTCTGCTCTATGCGACCCCGAACTTCTTCGATGAAGAGTTGTTTTCCGGCGTTCCGGATGGACTGCCTGGTAAGCAGATCAATCTCGGGCTTGATTTGCAGGGCGGGTCGCATCTTCTCCTGAAAGTCGGCGTAGACATCGTCATTAAGGAACGCCTCGAGTCAATGGAGGACGCGTCACGGCGGCTGCTGCGTGCTGCCAAGATTTTCTATAAGGGTGGCATCGGCGTTAAGGACAACGCTGTTGTGTTTCAGCTTCGGGATCCAGCGAAATCCGACGACGTCAGGAGCCAACTCGACGCGGAATTTCAGCCTACTGGCCTTACGGCTTTGGGAACGCCGTTACAGGAAGTCGATATCAGTGTCGATGCAGCCGGTGGCTTTAAATTGGCGCTGACTGAAGAAGCGATTAACGGGATACGGCAGCGCGCGGTTGAGCAGTCAATTGAAATCCTGAAACGCCGGATCAACCCTGAAGGGACCAAAGAGCCGATCATTCAACAACAGGGCCGGGACCGTATCTTGGTGCAAGTACCCGGTGAGGATGATCCGGAAGAGCTAAAATCAAGATTTCAGGTGGCGAAACTGACCTTTCATCTTGTCGACCAGGCCAACCGCGTCGGCGGATCTGTTCCGCCGGGATCGATGCTATTGCCTTCGGACGAAATTGGCAGTGATGGCAAGCCGATCGAATATTTGGTGAAAAAGCGCGTACGCGTTGGTGGCGAGCATTTGGTCGATGCGCAGCCGAGTTTTCAAGATAACCAGCCAGTTGTAAGTTTCCGCTTCGATACGATCGGAGCTCGGCGCTTTGGGGATACCACCAGCAAGAACGTCGGTCGGTTGCTGGCGATTGTGCTGGACGAAAAAATTATCAGCGCGCCTCGCATTCAGTCCCCCATTGTCGGTGGTAGCGGAATCATCACGGGGAATTTTACCGTCAAGGGAACGAACGACCTGGCGCTGTTGTTGCGTGCCGGTGCGCTGCCAGCGCCGATTGTAATCCTTGAAGAGCGGACCGTTGGCCCTGGCCTTGGTCGCGATTCGATTGATGCGGGGCAGATTGCAAGCCTCATCGGCATGGTGCTTGTGTTGGCTTATATGATCGTGTCCTACGGACTATTCGGAATTCTTGCCAACATTGCGTTGTTCTTCAACATTGCCTTGATTATGGCGCTGCTATCCGTTTTGCAGGCGACGCTGACATTGCCGGGTATCGCTGGCATCGTCTTAACGATCGGTATGGCGGTGGATGCGAATGTGCTGATTTTCGAGCGAATCCGTGAAGAGGTCCGTAACGGGCGAACGCCGATCTCAGCGGTTGACGCGGGATATCGACGCGCCTTGACCACGAT
>JAJFJB010000207.1 GCA_021774435.1 Alphaproteobacteria bacterium | reverse complement strand
GCCTTCAGGTGCCGATGGTACCCCACTATCAATTGTTTCGATCGTTAATTGGGTAGTTCTACCCATGTTTTGACAGCAGCGTTTTTGCTGGAATCCCTTCGTGGAAATTTTCGCAGCTCAACACGCTCAGGTCGTTTGCCGGCCGGCGCGAAAAGATTTCGAATAAGGGAGAATTATTTTGAATATTTTGCGTTTCATTATGGCGCCCGCAGCGTGTCTGTTGCTGCTGTCACCGACGATCGTGGGGGCGGTGCCGTTTACCTACGATCTGGAATTCGAGACGAAAGGGCAGAGCCTGTGGGATACCGGCTCCGCCGCAACATTGAGCAAAAAATCATTCCTTGGCGCGGCGTGGCAGGATCAGTCGGCCAAGCTCGATCTGATCGCCGGCGAGGAGGACGTCAATGTCCGCAACCCCTTGCGGATCGCCTACGACGCGGCCTTCGGCGCGTGCCGAGGGCTCGGGTTCTCTTCCAGCGCCTGCATCAACGGACAAAGCGCACGCGTGCCGGTGCCGAAGCTGGGCAGTCGTCCTTCAGTACGCAGCTGTGGCAAGTTCGCGGTCGGCTGCAAAATCGCCCGGGCGGCGGATGCCGTAAAACGGGCCGCCTATGACGTGGCGTTCGCGGCGTGCAAAAAGTTGGGCAACTCATCCTCGACCTGTCGGAATGGACGGTCGGGCCGGTTGCCGGTTGTCGCGCTGGGCACGGCGCCGCCGCAATTCCTTGAAGTCGATACACGCACCGGCGTGGCGGTCGAAGGCACGTCAGATGGCCGTGTCGGCCTGGAACTCGGGATCGAAATTGGCAGCGGTTCGGTCGATGCCACGGTGTCCTATCAAGCCACTCTGGACATTCCCGATACAGACCTTCTGGACAAATCGAATGCGATTAACTTCAACCCGAATAGCGTTCTCGCGGGCACGAACACCCTGAGTACCGAATTTGCCAGCCTCGCTCTGTCGGCTGACGCGATTTTCGAAGTGTCGGGCAGCGTCACCGGCGAGGCCTGCGTCATCGCTGCAGGGTGTGCCACGGGTAGCACGCCCTTCAACATCGATCAGACCGTTCCCATCCTGTCCTTCAACGAAGACAGTGAAGGCGGCATTTTGCTCCTTGGGCAGAAACCGTCGGTCTTCGGTTTCCCCGACGAGGCGAACGGTTTCCCGTTCACGATCGATACCGGTGTATCCGGCCTTGCCACGGCGACGCTCTATCTTCCGCAACCGGATGCGGTCGGCGGCCTGGATACGAATACCAATACCTTGAAGGCGTCCGGCCAAGACGATCTGGTTGATCTAAGAGTCGATGTCGACGCCGCGGCATCCTTGGCTGCAACAGGTGGTATAACCAGTAACGCGTTTGGTTTCAGCGTGCCGATCGGCAATGTCGGCAGTGTCGGCTATGACGTTATCGATGTGAATATCGGCCCGTCGATCGACCTTAAACAGGATTTCGAACTCGACCCCACACTGTTCGTGCAGTTGGTGTTCGATAAAGCGGTCATGGTTGCCGGTGAATTGGTCACCGAACTGATCTCTGCTTGGGAATTGTTGCCAGACATCCTGTTCTTGGACGATGTCACGACGGTCACGCCGACCTTCTTCCTCGACGCGGACTTGCTGAACGAAACGCTGCTCGATTTCGATTTCGACTTCATTGTCGATCTGTTGCAGATCAATTTCGATCTGCTGGGATTCGAGCGGCAATTCGGAATTGGCAATGTACTGGATGAGAGCATCAATCTGTTTCAGTCGCCGAACCTGTTCGCAAATCTTTTCTCCTTGCAGGGTTTCGATCTGCAGATTGGGGAGAGTTTCATCGTCGATTTCGTTGGCGGCTCGACGGTGCCGCAGTCAATCGGCGCTAGAAGTGCGGAGAATCCGATCGAGGTCTTTAAGGTCGCATCGGTTCCGGAGCCGGGCACGCTCACCCTGTTCATCATCGGTCTCGGGGGGCTCTTCGTGATCCGCCGGCGCAACGTGGTGGTCTGGGCAATGCCTCATGCCCGGGCAGTCGTGGCGGCGTAAAACGGTGGTGAACCCGGCGGTCGGCGGAAACATTCATTCCGTTCGACCGCTGGGTTTCCGCGACAAGGGTTTGGTTTTCAACAAAAGGGTTATTCAAATGAAATTCATTCGATTGGCGATTGTGGGGCTCCTGTTTCAGACGGGTTTTGCGTGGGCTGCCGATGGCGACGAAAAGTTCGCCATGAAGGGCGCGGGCTTTCTGCCATGTCAGACCTTCGTCAAGGCACGCGAAAGCAAGTCCAATGTCTATTACATGATCGGCGGGTGGGTCGAAGGTTACGTGTCCGCGCATAATCGTTACGCCAAGGACACCTTCGATGTGATGGCGTTCGAATCGTTGGAGCTGCTGCTCAACGTTATGCAGAATCACTGCCAGGCGAACCCGACGCATCGTCTGCACGCCGTCGTCAACGCGCTCATCATCGAATTGAGCCCGGATCGGCTGCGTCAGGCATCCCCGCGCGTGCAAATAACGGAAGGTGAGCGTAAGGCGACGCTTCGGCGCGAAACCATCCGGCGGATGCAGACAAAACTCGCCGCGCTCGATCTGTACAAAAGCGAAGCGAACGGTCGTTTTACCGAGGAAACCAGATCGGCGCTTATGGCCTTCCAGTCGGATCTGAAATTCGAAACGACGGGCTTCCCGGACCAGGCCACGTTGTGGCGGCTATTACGGAAATAGTGAAATTGCATACCGTCGGTGTGCCTTCTACCGTGGTGGCCGCAGTGTTCGTCAAGAACCTGCGCCGCTGCGGTGACACGTGGCCCAGCGGACTGTTACGATTTCAGGCAGCGAAATTTCGGCGAGAAAGAGTCATTCGGAACCGGTATGTGTGCTCCACATCTACATTGGAAAGGCTTCTAAATTTGGGACCGGGCTGGGGATTCTGGGCGTTTCTTGTTGGCATTTTTCTCGGAGCCGGCTTCTTGTCATGGATTGTGGCGCCGCTCCTTCAAGTCGATAGCAAATATGTTTATCTCGGACTTCTCATTCTCTCTTATATGGCAATATCGTCGTATGTCTGGTTTCAGCGCCGAAAGATGCAAAAAGAGATGGAGTCAGCCTCGGCGGCGGAGCGGGAGTTCCTCGCCGCGGCCGATCCGGAGTACCGGCACGCGTTGCCAAACCGGAAGGGCATTTCCGGGACGGCTGCCGGATGGGTGGGCTGCCTGTCGGTGAATGGTCCGATATTGCCCTTATTCGTGGGTCCCATGGCGATTGCGCAGCTTCTTCTGGAAATCGAATCTCAATTGTTTCTGGGCTTGTTACTGGTATTCGGTTTCGTTCTCGCCTGGTGTTGGTGGTCTGTGAGCGTGACTGTTTGGCGGCGTTGGGCCGCACGGGCCGGACTGGATGAAGAAGAAATTCAATGGCGCGGCGAGAACGCGTCGTTTCTGTGGCCGCCGGGACATTTCTTCGAGAAAACCGAACTGGAACACATCCTCGCGCTTTGGCGCAAACGAAAGCGATAGATTGGGTATAGGGACGCGCTGTCGCGACTTGAACGCATCGGAATATCAGCGCGGCGGCGGCCTCTGCTGCTACATGCTCAACGCGCCGCCATCGATCACCAATTCAGTCCCCGTGACATAAGAGGACTCGTCCGAGGCAAGATAGAGCACACCGGCAACAACCTCGTCGATCGTCCCCGCGCGGCGCATGGGTACGCGGGCGAGGCGGTTGGCCAATGCTTCCGGTTCGGCGAAGGCGGCCCGGAACATCTCCGTATCCACCGGGCCGGGATGGACGGAATTGCAGCGGATATTATCTTTCGCATGTTGTGCCGCGGTGACCTTGGTGAAGATCCGGATCGCGCCTTTGCTTGCCGCGTAGGCCGGTTCCTGATGGGTCGACTGCCCAATCCCGGCGATCGAGGAAATATTGACGATTGAACCGCCGCCGGACGCCCGCATGGCGGGAATGGCGTATTTCGTGCCCAGGAATATGCCCTTGGCATTCACGCCCATGACAAGGTCCCATTCTTCGGCGGTGCGCTCTTCGATGGGAACGCGGGGGATCAGGACGGCGGCATTGTTGATGAGAATATCGAGGCCGCCAAATCGGGTCGTGGCGAGGTCTATAGCGTTTTGCCAGTCGGCCTCATCGGTGACGTCAAGATGGCTATAGGTTGCATTGCCGCCGGAGCCCTGTATCTCCGCTGCGACCGCTTCACCTTCCGCATCGAGAATATCGCCGAAGACCACATTAGCGCCTTCGGTAGCGAATATCCGGGCTTCCGCTGCACCCTGGCCTTGTGCGCCGCCGGTTATGATGACGGTCTTTTTCGATAATCTGCCCATCCTATTTATTCCCTTTCAACCACCGCAAAATTTGCGTTTTTCTAACGATACTGCCGAATTACGAAGGTAATTATGCCATTTCTGAATGGATTTCCGCACATATTTGACGACCGATAGTTCATATGGGTGACGGCAGAACCGGCAAAACCGTTAAATTAGAGCCGACTTAGAGCGCATCGCAATTGTTCATTCAAATATTGTGTGCGTGAGGTAAAATTCAATTATTTGTAACAGCTCATTAATAACTTGTTCCCATACTAGGAAACGGTCTGGGTCAACAGGGTAAGAATGAAGGGCCGCGCGTAAAATGCCATTGACCGAAACCAAGACGCTTGAATTGCCAAAACCGGGTGCCGCGCATCCTGACGTTTTGGAATTGTATGAATATTGGCGCTCTATCGCGCCGGAAGGCAAGCTTCCGGGCAGACAGCATTTTGACCCGATGCATATTCCGACGCTCCTTCCCAATATTTGGCTCCTGGATGTCCACCGTAATCCAATGCGGTTTTGGCGCCGTATCATTGGCTCGCGAATTGAGGAATATGCGGGCACCAGTCTCACCAACGGGTGGGTCGGAGATCGATTTGGCGCGGAAAAATTATCGAAAGTGGAACGCAATTTAACCGATGTCGTGGAATCTAAGTCTCCGAGCTGGCGGCGCGGGAAGTCGTTGATTCACTACGATAAGGAATATTCGGAGCTCGAACGCCTCTATCTGCCCCTTGCAGAGGATGGCGAGACCGTCGACATGATTCTGGCGATCTCGATTTTCTACCGATCCAAAATCTCCGATGCCATCTTTCCGGATTACGACTTAACAGCCAATACGGGACCTGCGTAAGGTCTTCTTATTCGCACTACTGCGCCGTCATGCCGCCATCGATGACGAGTTCCGCGCCGGTCATCCAGCTCGACTCGTTTGAGGCGAGGAAGAGGCAGCCATTGGCGATGTCCTCTGGTGTGCCGAAGCGGCCCATCGGGGTCTTGTCCAGCCTTGGTTGCGAGAGTTCGGGATCGTCATGGGTCATTTGCGTCATGGGGGAGGTGACGAAACCCGGATGCACCGAATTCACTCGGATATTTTCGGACGCGTATTGCATCGCCGCGGATTTGGTGCTCAGCCGCACTGAGCCCTTGGAGGCGTGATAGGCGACATTGTGCGGCGACCCCACCAGGCCGTAGATCGACGAGATATTGATGATCGAGCCGCCACCCGCGGCGCGCATCGGCGCGATGACGTGTTTCATGCCAAGAAAGATGCCCGTCGAGTTGACGTTCATCACATTGTTCCAATTGTCTAGATCCTGATTCTCGATCGATGGCGCGCTTTTTGTGCCGGGGATACGGCCGGAAACGCCACCTGAATTTACCAGA
The DNA here is from genome assembly GCA_021774435.1 of Alphaproteobacteria bacterium. Taxonomy (GTDB): domain Bacteria; phylum Pseudomonadota; class Alphaproteobacteria; order UBA8366. The sequence goes on along the minus strand of JAJFJB010000207.1, from coordinate 26,696 downwards.
ATGTCGAGCCGCCCGAATTTGCCGAGCGTTGCCTGAACGGCGGCGGTCCATTCCGTTTCGTCGGTCGTGTCGAGATGGATGTAGAGGCCGTTATCGAGGCTCGCAGCCACGTCATGGCCCAGATTGTCGTTGATATCCGCGATGGCGACACTGGCGCCTTCCCGTGCGTAGAGCTTGGCCGTCGCCGCGCCGATGCCCGAGGCGCCGCCAGTTATCAAGGCAACTTTACCATCCAGCCGTCCCATGATCGTCCTCCTCCTTGCAGTGCGTTGCAGTATCTTCGGCGATGTGCGCTCTCGGCGCAATCATTGGCGCCCGTCCGCGAAAACGCCGATTGCGGTGCCGGGGCCGAGAGCGATAGTTTGGCGCCGGTAAAGTCATTTCAGGGATTGGCATTTATGGTGAACAACTGGCGCGACCGCGCGGCGACGCAATTCGAATGCGAAAAGCAGCCGGCCCATGGCACGAAAGGGATGGTCGTGACCAATCATCCGCTGGCGTCGGCGGCGGGGTCCGAGATGCTGGCGGCTGGGGGCAATGCGATCGATGCGGCGGTCGCGGCCTTCTTTACCCTAACGGTCGTCGAGCCGATGATGGTCGGTATCGTTGGTGGCGGTATGACGCATATCCGTTTTGGTGACGGCCACCATACGGTCATTGATGGTCAGGTGCGGGCACCGATGGCATCGAGTCCAGATGTTTACAAAACCGTCTCGGATGTGATGCCGGATTACCTCGAAACCGAAGGGCGGGAAAATGCCGTCGGTCCGAAGGCCGTCGCCGCGCCGGGGAACCTTAAGGCCTGGTGCGAACTGCTGCACCGCTTCGGCACGTTGCCGCTCGCTGATGCGATGGCGCCGGCGATCAAGCATGCAACGCGCGGCTTTTCGGTAACGCCCTATCTCAACGAATGCATCTCCGATGCGGCGTCCGACCTGATCAACGATGCGGAAATCGCGAAGATCTTCCTGCCTGACGGCGCGCCGTTGGCGGCGGGAACCCGATTGGTCCAGACCGATTATGGGGAATCGCTGAAAACCATTGCGAAAGAGGGGGCAGGGACTCTGTATGGCGGTGCGCTGGGCCGCACCATTGCGGATCATATGGATACTGTCGGCGGGTTGTTGTCGATGGAGGACTTCGAGTCCTACAAGACGATAGAACGGGACGTGGTCCGGGCGCCGTATCGCGACCATGAAATCGTAGGTCCACCGCCGCCATCCTCGGGCGGTGTTCATGTCATCCAGATGTTGAATTTGCTCGAAGGGTTCCGGGTCGGCGAACTCGGCTTTGGATCGCCGGAAAACCTGCACCTGCTGGCGGAGGTCCTGAAGATTGCGTTTGCGGATCGCAAGGCCGCGACCGCGGATCCCGATTTCGTCGATGTGCCCGTGGCGCGGCTGCTCTCGAAAGACTATGCCGACGAGCGGCGGCCGGATATCGACTTGTCCAACGCCAAAAGCTGGGATGCCGGCGTCGCCTTGCCGGAATCGGCAAACACGACGCATGTCACCGTGGCCGATGGGGACGGCAATGTCGTTGCGATGACGCAGACGATCAACAGCACTTTCGGTGCGCGCATCGTCATTCCCGGTACCGGGATCATCCCCAACAATTACATGTATGTCTTCGATCCGCACCCGGGCAATGCGCTCTCGATCGAAGCGGGCAAGCGCATTACGTCGTCGATGTCGCCGGTGATGGCGCTGAAGGACGGCAAGCCCGTCGTCGCGCTGGGACTACCCGGAGGCCTGCGCATCTTCGGCTCGGCGATGCAGGCGCTGATCTGCGTGATCGATCACGGGATGAGCGTGCAGGAGGCTGTCGAGGCACCGCGGTTGTGGACGCAGGGGCAGGCGGTGGAACTGGAATCCGGTTTCCCCGAAGCGATACGCAACGCCTTGGCTAAAAGGGGGCACGAGATCGAAGTCGTGCCGCATGTCGGCGGCGGCATGAACGTGGTGGGCTTCAATGAAGACGGTTCGTTGACCGGCGCTGCCTGTTGGCGCGCCGACGGCATGCCTATCGCGCTGTCCGGCGGTCTTGCCCGTGCCGGCGTACGGTTTTGGCCGGACAAGCCGAAATAGTAAGAATCAGGCGGGCACGACGCCGATTGGCATCAGCATCTGTTGGCCGAAGTCCTGCACTTGCCGTTTCACCACCTCCAGTATTTCCGTAACGAAAACTGGCATGTTTGGTGGTGTTTCCGCCGGTCGGTCGGCAGACATGGCTTCGGCTACCGTTATTTGGTCGTCGTTCAGCGACTCCAAATCAACCGGTTCTAATGTCAGGGCCGCGGCGGGGGCGGTCGGGTCAAGCCCGCTTGTGACGAATTGTTGTTTTTCCGGCTTGCCGTTTGGGAATACGAAGCGCTCGCACCAGCGATGTTCCTGAAAGGACCACGCAATCAGCACCGGATCAATAGGGTGCGCCGTAACGGTAGCCCGATAAACCTCATAGGCCCCCTTCGCGGTATAGCAGGTGTTCTGAGTGTGACGGAAATCGGCAATCGACATAGGCACTCCGTGCAGAAGGTCGTCCAGCTTGACGAATGCCTTGCGTGCCTGAAAAACCTTTCCTTGTGCCATATAGGCTTTCAATGTTTCTACGTGGGCCCGGCATTCCTCGAGCAGATAGTGCCGTGTTAGCAACTCAAGCTCCGTCGATTCTATACCGATGTCGGCATGCGAAAGATCGAAATTTTCGATCAGAATTTCGGTTAAGTTCCAGAACCGTTCCCAGTAGCCGGCTCCTTTGTTGAGGTTTTGGCGCGCGGCGATCCGAAGGCCTTGGACCACGCGCCGCGCCGTTTCGATTTTTCCCGCTCTATCGCACGCTCTGAGCCAATCCAGGGTAATATCGATGTTCGGAAGCCGTTCGCGCAGCGCCTTGGAAAGCAGGGTGAGGAAATATTCGAAATCGAATTCTGCGTTGGTGAGGTAGAAGTTGTAGTAATAGCGGGCTTCGGCCTCCATCGGGTTTCCCCGAGTTGCGGGATGGCCGTCCGCGGTGTTCCCTAATGTGTCCTCGATTTTGCGTAACATGCCCAAACGGACGACGTCCGGAATTTCGCTCTTTGTTTTGCCGTCGATAATTGTTCTTGCCCCCGACATTGCCTTCTTTTGAAGGCGTAGTTTTTGGCATTCGGTTGCGCCTTGCGATTGCGACTCCTTTCCTGTTCTGGCGCACGATTATGCGCGCAGCGACCGGGAGTCGAAACCGGCGGGGGATCGTTGAGTGCACCCCTCCTTCGCACTCGCTGACCGAATCTGCCGTTATGTTCCTGTTAAAACGGTACGCATAATTCGTACCAAAGGTATGGTTAAAAAAGTGTTAATATTCCAATTGTTTATGAACCTTTGTTTCGCGTTGTAAAAGGGATAGGGAAAATATTTCCCACATAACCAACGGTTTTACAGTCTTGCATAATAAAAGACAGTAAAAATTTTAATAAAACTATTAGCCGATCGCTAATTTTTGCTTTGTTTGACTAGGCTATTAACCCACAACCCAACGAAGGCTGCCATGCCGATCTTTCAGGGCGCCCACAGGGCTCGTTGACGCCATACGGGCGGCACGGTGAGCGTTCCTTGGAGAGGCGGCATGTCATCGCGCAGGGTGAGCGATTGCCACGCGCCATGCCATTCCTTTGGCAAGGAATAGGGTGGTGTGACGCTATCGTTGGGCTCAAAGCCGAAGCGCCCGTAATAGGCAGGGTCGCCGAGGACGTAAATTTGGCCTATGCCGGCATTTTTCAGCCGGCGCAAGCCGGAGCGGACAAGTGCGCTGCCGACGCCTTGCTGTTGCCAATCGGGCGCAACTGCAAGCGGTCCCAAAAGAGAGACCTTGTCCGTTCTTCCGACAATGCCGCATGTCGTGAAGATGATGTGTCCGACAAGGGCTATATCAGCAATTCCGACTAGCGAAAGAACGATCGATTTTTCGCTTAGCAGCGAGCGCACAAGTGGCAGCAAATCTTCATCGGGGAAGGCGCCCGGATAAACCGCCTCGATCAGGGCTATGTCGTCAGGCACGCTGTCGCGTATTTCGAATTTATCGGTCATCTCTTGAACATCAATTTAATCGCCGGAGAGCTATTTGGATACCAATCGCGGATTGAGAATGAATAAAGGAGATTCTCGAAGCGCGCATTCGCTGAGGGCGGCTCGATGTGACTCGGGCCACCTTCGCCGCTGTGCTTCCTTGCTTGTCGTTCGGCGTAAAGATACCTTCTTGGGAATGGTGATTTGATGACGGATGATGGTCTGATATGACAACACGTGTACTCGTTCCAACCGGTGCCTTGGGGATCAGTTTCAGCAGTGAGGCGTTCGCCCGAGGTATTGCCGCCAAACCCGACATCATTTGCGTCGACGGCGGATCGACGGATAGCGGGCCGTTCTATCTGGGGACGGGAACGTCGAAATATTCGCGTGCCGGGACGAAGGAGGAATGGCGTCAGCTCATGATAGCGCGGGCGCAAGCCGACGTGCCACTCGTAATTGGCACCTGCGGTACGTGTGGTTCGGATGCCAGCGTCGACTGGATGTATTCCATTACCCTGGAACTCGCGGAGGAGTTGGGGCAGACGCTCAAGGTCGCGACGCTGTATTCGAGCCAGCCAGCGGGCCGCGTTAAGACCGCATTGGCGGACAGCCGTATTTCGCCTTTGATGCCGGCGCCGGATATGTCGCCGGAACTCCTGGAGCACTGCGAGAATATTGTCGCGCTGGCCGGCGCGGAACAAATCGGTGCGGCCTTGAAAACCGGCGCGGATATCGTTCTGGCTGGCCGGGCCACGGACACGGCTATTGTCTCCGCCTTGCCTTTGCTGCGTGGCGATCATGCCGGTGCCGCATGGCATGGGGCAAAAATTGCCGAATGTGGCGCGCTTTGTTCGACCGACCCGACCACCGGGGTCATTTTGCTGGATATCGACGAGGAAGGTTTCACGGTGGAAGCGATGGCGGCCGACGCCCTGTGCACGCCTCATTCCGTCTCCGCGCATATGCTCTATGAGAACTCCGATCCGTTTATTCTCTATGAGCCTGGTGGGCATCTCGATGTCACCGGCGCACGCTATGAAGCCCTGGATGCGCGGCGCACGCGGGTAACAGGGTCGGAGTGGGTGCCGTCGAACCGTTATACCGTTAAGCTGGAAGGTGCCAAGGTCGGCGGTTATCAGACGACGATCATGGCAATTCTGCGCGACGAACGTTATGTCGCCCATGCGCGCGAATGGGCCGACAAGTTGCATAGCTTCGTGACACGGGAAATCGAAAAGCGCATGGGGCTGGCGCCGTCCGACTATGATCTTGAATTCCGGCTGATCGGCGTGGATGCCGCCTTGGGTGCAATGGAAACCAAACATTCCGCTCCGGTGGAAGTCGGCGTGTTGGGCATCATCACCGCCCAGGACGCGGAAACATCGAGCGAGATCGGCAAGCTGATCAATCCCTATGTGCTGCATTATCCCCTGACCCGTGATGAGGAATTGCCGACATTTGCGTTTCCCCATTCACCGGCGCAATCGGAACGGGGTGCGCTGTACGAGTTCTGTCTCAATCATGTGATGGTGCTCGAAGACCCGATGGAGGCGTTCCGCCTGACCGTGCACAAGGTCGGGCATGCCTAAGGTCGCGGATACGGTCTTCAAGGTCCGCTCCAAGAATGCCGGTCCGTTCTGGGTCACGATCGATGTGTTTTGCGGCGACGAGGCCGCCTACGCCATGATCGCCGACCGGCTCTCCAACGAAGATGTCGCCCGCCTGTATCAGCAGCCGGTCGAGGCCATCAAGCGGTTCGATATCGCGGACCTGAACGTGGTGAAGTTCAGCCTGCCGCGCCCCATTGTGCAGGGCGACCGTTTCGACCGTGATATGCACGGCGCGCAATGGGCCGTCCTGCTGGCGGAGCATGAACTGGCGCGCAATGCACCTTAGGCAAATGGCGCGCATCGTGCCTGCCGCCGTAATCCAGTGAAGACCTATGATCATGTGATTGTCGGCGGCGGCATCATCGGTGCGTCGATTGCCTATCATCTGGCCTGCGAGGATGCGGGATCCGTTCTTCTGCTGGAACGGAATGAACTGGCGAGCGCCGCATCGAGCCGGGCCGCGGGATTGATCCTGCAAGTATCGACGAATACTGCCAAGACCGCGCTTATCCGAAGAACCTGCAGCACAATCCAGACCCTGTCGGAAGAGCTGGGGGAGGATGTCGGCTTTCATGCCGTTGGCAGCCTGCGGTTGGCGGCGTCCGAAGCGCGGGTGCGGGACCTTGAAGACATGGCCGCGGAAGCGGAATGCCACGGCATACCCTTCGAGTGGTTGCGCGCGGAGGACGCGGAGGCTCGTGTGCCCTGGCTGGACATCTCAAACCTTTCGAAGGTCGGATTCCTGCCGACGGATGGCTATGTCGATCCGTATCTCCTGAGCATGGCCTATGCACGTGCCGCCGGTACGCGGGGTGTCGAACTGCGGCCACGTGCCGCCGTCGAGGACATCATTGTCTCGGATGGCGCGGTTGCCGGCGTTACCACCGCGACGGAACGGATCGAGTGCGGCAGCGTGATCGACGCCGCGGGCGCGTGGGCCGCGCTGCTGTCTGCGCGCGCGGGGTTTCCGCTGCCCATGGCGCCGGTCCGAAGCCATTACTGGATCACCAAACCCGATCCTGCCTATGGCGGCGACCATCCCGTGGTGACGATGCCGGATGCGGGCGCCTATACGCGGCCCGATGTCGGCGGTCTGCTGCTCGGCATTCAGGAACGGCATTCCGCGACCTTCGATGCCCGCGACTTGCCCGGCGATCCGAACGAATTCTCGCCCACGGTCGGCGACGCGCATTGGGACCGGCTCGCAGAGGCTGCGGCCGGGGTTGGCCGTTTCTTTCCTGGTATTCATGAAGCGCAGTTCGCGAACTACATCGCCGGCCTGTCCGCCTATACGCCCGACGGCAAGATTGTTTTGGGGCCGGTACCGAATGTACGCGGTTTTCTTGCCGCCGCCGGCTGCTGCGGCAGTGGCATCGCGCTCTCCGCCGGGATCGGTGCGGCGATCGCCGATCTGGCGCTCGGCCGGGACGCCCGGTTTGACATCGACGCCTTTCGGCCTGACCGCTTCGGCACGGTCGATCCGTTCAGCCTGGAATTCCGCGACCGCTGTGCCGCGTCGCGCGCCAATAAATCGCGTGGGGCGAAGCCAGCCGGTCCAACGGTTTGAGAACTGTGCCCGATTATGGGAGGCTAGCGGTGGCTAAAGGGAGGGGGCCGGCATGCAGACCAGACCGCTTGCAAACGGGTTCGCGATAGAGATCATCGGGATCGATGTTTCCGTGCCACTCGATGATAGCCTGTTCGCGGATATCAAGGCGATGTGGATGGAGCACCGGGTCGTGGTGTTCAAGGGACAATCACTCGACGACGATAGCCTTGCCGATTTTGCCGAGCGGTTCGGTCCCCTGTTCGTGCATGCGCAATCCTCGCTGCTTTCGTCGAAGCGCAAGGAGATCATGGAGCTGTCCAATCTGCCGGACGCGGAGCGCAAGACGGTACACGAATTGGACTGGCATACCGATCAAACCTATACGCCGAAGCCTGTCTTCGCGACGATGCTGTTTGGCGTGGTCGCACCCAGGGAAGGGGGCGAGACGCTATTCGCCGACCTGGCCGGTGCCTATGCCAGCATGCCGGCGGCGTTGAAGGCGCGCATCGAAGGCGTCAAGGCCGTGTATTCCGCCGAACCGCGACCCAGGGTCCGCGAAACGCCGCTGACGGAAGAGGAACGGGCCCGCATTCCGGATTGCACGCATCCCATCGTGCGCACCCATCCCTATTTAAACCGCAAGGCGGTCTATCTGAGCCCGTTGCATATGGCCCGGATTGGCGATTTGCCGGAAGACGCAAGTTTCCAACTTATGAAAGAACTTACCGCACACGCGACGCAGCCCGCGCATGTCTATCGCCATAAATGGACGGAGGGCGATCTGGTAATGTGGGACAACACGTCGGTCATGCACCGCCGCACCCCATTCCCGCCCGACGAGCCGCGGCATTTGAAGCGGGCGGGGTTCTATCTGCCGGATGAATTGGCGGTGCCGTTTTAGGGCAGCTCGAAACCTATCGCGGCGCGACGAGAATCGTATCGTTTTTATAACGCTTCACGCATTCGTCGACGCTTTTCTTCACGATCTGATTCTTGAATTTTCGGTCAAAAATGAGCCAGCTTTCGCGTAGCTCTGGTGCGATTTCGCACTGTATCAACACATCTTCGAGGATCTTGTAGCGTAAATCGAAATGCTCTTCGGTGATGAACATGTGCTGGTGTGCGTCGCCGGGAAACCGGCCGCCATAGCGTTTGGGGCCACCGAACTGGGCCGTCATGAAGTCGGTTTGTTGATCTTCCTGATGCTGACGGTTCTTATCGGCGAAGAAAGCGCCGAGGACCGGGTGGTGGAAGATGCGGTCGTAGAGCCGTTTGTGAACGCGTTCCAGGCATTCGCGGCCACCCAGGCGTTCGAAGAGCGTTTCCGGGGCCGGCGGCGCTGTTTGGGTGGCCGCCGAAGTTGAATTTCTACCGATCATTAAGCCTCTCTGGGAAAGAACGCGCGACGGCTAGCGGTCCCGCAGCCGTATGGATACGTGCACTCTAGGATGGTCTTATGAAGAAGCGCTTAAGCCCCGTTAACCACGCTATTGCAGGGTAAAGCCCGCATAGCCTTTCGCCGCGACATCGTCGCACTTTTCGCGGTAATGCGGAGCGCCGCCGGCGTAGAGCAGGACCGTGCGATGGTCTTTTCCGGCCAGGTTTGAATTGATGCCCGTGAACCAGGAGTTCGTCTTGCTGAACAGCATCCGCTGCGCCATCAGGAAGACGTGTTCCGTCCATTCTTCCTCGGCTTCCAGAGTCGCGGCGACGCGTTGGTAACCTTTGTCCTTCACATAGGTCATCAAATCACTGACCCATTCGACGTTTTGCTCGATACAGCGTGGAATATTGCAAAAGGACGCGGCGTTGTGCGGTCCGACGAGGGTGAACATGTTGGGAAAGCCCTCGATCTGGATGCCGAGATAGGTGCGCGGCCCCTCGGCCCACTTGTCCTTTAGCGTCCGCCCGCCGGCACCGCGGATATCGATGCGGTCGAAGCCGCCGGTCACGGCATTGAAGCCGGTGGCATAGATGATCATATCGAAGTCGTAAGACGCGTCGCTGGTGTCGATCCCGGTATTTGTGATCCGTTCGATCGGCGTTTCGCGAATATCGACCAAGCGGACATTGTCCTGGTTATAGACTTCGTAATAGCCCCCCTCGAGCGGTACGCGTCTGGTGCCGAAGCCGTGGTTTTTCGGCGTCAGTTTCTCGGCGATGGCTGGATCGTTAACGCGTTTGCGGATTTTTCGCTTCATGAACTCGGTAATCGTCGCGTTGGCTTCTTCGTCGACCAGCACATCGCGAAAATTGCCCATCCAGATTCCGAAGCCGGGTTCGTTATAGAGCTGTTCGTAGAATTTTTCGCGTTCTTCCGGCGATTCTCGCAAGGCGCGGCGGGGGTCGGAATCATGAATGAATCCGGCATAGGACTCGCGGCAGCGCGCGAAGATTTCGGGGTAGCTCGCCTTGATCTTCTTTTGCTCCTCGTCGGTAATCTTGGCGTTCAGAAGGGGTGCACAATAATTTGGCGACCGCTGAAAAACCGTCAAATGACCCGCCGTCTTGGCGACTTCCTGAATGGTCTGCACGCCGGTCGCGCCGGTGCCGATGACGGCAACGCGCTTGTCTGTAAAGTCGACCGGGTCATGCGGCCAGGTCGCCGTGTGGTAGGCCTCACCTTTGAATTCGTCGATGCCAGGAATATCAGGCATTGTCGGCTGCGCGAAGACGCCGATGGCGGTGATCAGAAAACGGGCGGTTGCCTCGCGTCCGTCTTCGGTCTCGATTGTCCAGCTATTGTCGTCGTCGTTGAAATGCGCGGACTTGATCAGGCTGTTGAATTCCATGTTCCGGCGCAGGTCGAATTTGTCGGCGACGTAATTGCAGTAGCGCAAGGTCTCCGGTTGTGGCGAGAAGTGCTCGCTCCACTCCCATTCCTCCAGCAGTTCCTCCGAAAAGGAATAACCATAACTGTAGCTTTCGGAATCGAAACGTGCGCCCGGATAGCGGTTCCAGTACCAGGTGCCGCCGACATCACTGCCCGCCTCAAAGACACGTGCCGACATGCCAAGCTCGCGTAGCTTGAGCAACTGGTACATGCCCGAAATGCCGGCGCCGACAATGATGACGTCGTATTGTTCCCTATCGGGCGCGGTCATCATCGGGTCTCCCTTATTCCGCCAGTTCAGGAATGACCCAGAGCGGGGCGCCACCGCGAGCGACCCGCTGTACATTGTCGAACGCATTCCGGACACGGCCGGTATTGCTTTCGAAGGTCGGCCCGGCGAGGTGCGCGGTCAGAATCACGTTGTCGAGGCTGAACAGCGGATTGTCGGCTTCCGGCGGCTCCTGATCGAAGACATCCAGCCCGGCGCCGGCGATCACGCCCGTCGACAGGGCCTCATGCAAGGCCACTTCGTCGATAACCGGGCCGCGTGCGGTATTGATGAGGATGGCGGAGGGTTGCATCAGGGCGAGTTCGTCCTTGCCGATCATCTTGTGGGTCGATTTGTTGAACGGCGTGTGCACGCTGATGACATCGGACGTGCGCATCAATTCCCGCAGCAACCGGAAGCGGACACCCAGCGCGTCCTCCTGATCCTCCGTCAGGCGTGCGATATCGTAGTAATTCACATTCATGCCGAAGGCGAGGGCGAGCCGCGCGGTCTTCTTGCCGATGGTGCCGAGTCCGACGATCCCCATCGTCCGGTTCCGCAATTCATGCACGCGCGGTGTGGTGTTGCCGCGCCAGCGGCCCGCCGTGACATTTGTGTGCTGATGGACAAGTTGCCGCGACACGGCGAGGGCAAGCAGGATCGCATGTTCCGAGACAGCGACCGAATTGGCGCCGCCATTGTTGCAGATCGGTACGCCCGCGGCGCGCGCGGACGGAATGTCGGCCTTGTCGTATCCGGCGCTGAGCAATTGGATCAGCTTCAGTTTCGGACCCGTCGTGAAGAGTTCCGGATCGACCAGCCCGTCGACGAACCCGACGAGATATTCCGCATCCTTCATAGCCTCTTTGTATTCGGCACTGCGCGCGGGCACGATGGCGAGGTCGAAACCGGATGGGGCCATTTCACGGGCAACATCGGCGGCGTCGGGGAAATCGGTCACAAATACGATCCTGGGGCTCATGGTTCCTCCCTGAGTGTGCATTTATCTTTGGGCTGGCGCGTCTTTGCGTGCGGATCCCGGGCAGCGCATTCGTCACGTCATGGCGTTGTTGTAGAATAAGGTTCCGACCGGTTTGCTGGCAAGCGGGTGACCTACCTTCGCAGGTCCTGCACGCAGTAGTGGAGCCTTTGCCGGATGTCCTTTACGTTCATTGGCTCAGAAACAAGCGACGTAACATGGAATTCCGAGGATTCGATATGACGATTGAAACGCTAGCGATATTGATGCCGGGTGATATGGGGCATGGCTGCGCCATTGCCTTTCGAGAGTGTGGATTTCGGGTAGTGACGAATTTAACCGGCCGCAGCGAGCGCACGCACGGACTGGCCCAAACCGCGCAAATTGAGGATCTCGGGTCTTTCGAAAACGTCGTACGGCAGTCGGATCTTATATTATCGATCCTGCCACCCGAGTCGGCGTTGGCGCAGGCGAAGATCGTTGCGGAGGCCATGATCGCCACCGATTGCCGGCCGCTCTATACCGATTGCAATGCGATTTCGCCGGCCACGACGCGGCAGGTCGGAGCGGAGATCGCCCGCGCGGGGGCACCCTATATCGATGGCGGTATCATCGGGTCCAATCCCGTAAAGGCGAAGGGCGGGACGCGGCTCTATGTCAGCGGCCCCGATACAGGGGCGGTGGAAGCGCTCGATGGGAAGGGGTTTATCGTTCGTTCGCTCGGGTGCGAGATCGGCCGCGCCTCGGCGATGAAGATGATCTATGCCGGTTCGACCAAGGGAACCTTTTCGCTGCACGCCGCCGTCCTGACCGCGGCGCAGGCGCATGGGCTCACCGAGGCGTATTTTGCGGAGATCGGCGAGAGCAATCCGTCCATGCTTGCCGCGATGGAGAACAAGGTGCCGAGAATACCGTTGGATGCGGGACGCTGGCTCGGCGAAATGAACGAAATTGCGGCGACGTTCGCCGAAGTCGGCGTGACGCCGAAATTTCACGAAGGCGCCGCCGACATCATGGCGATGGCAGACCGCACGCCGATCGCGGCGGAGACCCGAGAGACGGTCGATGAAAGCCGCACGCTCGAACAGGTGCTCGATATGTATGTCGCCGCACTTCAGAACACGAAATCGGCGGCGGAGTAGGGTGGGTGGGATGAGCGATACAGCGTTGCACGATCTCACCATTGTCGAATTGGGGCAGTTGATCCGTTCCGGCGAACTGTCGCCGGTTACATTGACCGAACAGTTGCTGGCGCGGATTGAAGCGCTGAACGGCCCGCTGCATGCGTTTAATCTAATCGTCGCGGACCGGGCCATGGCGGAAGCAGAGGCCGCCGAGCGGCAGTTGCAATCCGGGCAGCAAGTTGGGCCGCTACACGGTATTCCCTATGGCGTGAAGGATATTTTCGATGTCGGCGGGTTGCCGACGACGGCGGGGTCGCGGACGTTGGGCGAGAATATCGCGGACAAGGACTGCACCGCGACGCGCCAGTTGCGCGAGGCGGGCATGATTGTGCTGGGCAAGACCATTACCGTGGAGTTCGCGCGTGGCATTGCGGGCATCAACAATATCCAGGGCACGCCGCATAATCCGTGGCACGAAACCCACCATATTCCGGGCGGATCGAGTGCCGGCTCCGCCGTTGCGGTCGCCTCTGGGATGGCACCAATGGCGCTGGGGTCGGACACGGGCGGATCGGTGCGCGCGCCGGCGGGCCTCTGCGGCACGGTGGGTCTGAAAACCACCGTGGGGCGAATCAGCCGCCACGGTGTCTTTCCCTTGAGCTGGACCCTGGATTCGGTCGGGCCGCTGACCCGCTCGGTGGAGGACGCCGCCTTGGTCTATCAGGCGATGCTGGGCGAGGACCTCAATGACGATTCCACGATTGGCATTGGACCGCATGACGTCCTGCCGAACCTGAAACGCGGCGTGAAGGGGCTGCGCGTCGGTATTCCGCAGGAAGTTTTCTTCGACAACGCCGACCCGGAGGTCGAAAAGGCGGTGAGGGCTGCCGCTTCGGTGTTTAGCGAACTCGGGGCGCATGTCGAAAACATATCCTATCCCGAGGCCCAGACCGCGCAGCAGGTGCGCGGCGCGATCAGTAGCGTCGAAGCCTGTGTCATCCATGCCGACCGGCTGAAAACCCAAGTCGACGACATGGACCCGGTCGTCGGCCCCCGCATGCTGCAGGAGCGGGAGCGGCTGGCAACGGATTACGCCGGCGGCCTGCGCGATATGCACGCATTGCGCCGGTCGCAACTGGCGGGAAGCCTACGCGATATCGACATCATGCTAGCGCCGACAACAACCCGACCCGCGATCCCGGTTGCCGAATTCGCGGAAACGATGGAAACCTATGTCGCCCTGTCGAAGATCTATTCCGACAACACGGCGACCGGCAACGTACTCGGCCTCTGCGGCCTCTCGGTCCCCTGCGGCCTATCGAGCGGCGGATTGCCGATCGGCCTCATGATCTACGGTAAACCCTTCGCAGAAGAGACGGTGTTGCGGGCGGGATATGCGTTTGAACAAGCGACGGACCGGAACCGCGCGCCGGATTTGGGATGGGCGCTCTAAGCTTTTTTCTTTTCAGTTTGTAGCGCGTTAATGCGGTCCGTCAGTTCCGCGAAGATCCGGTCAGGAAAAGGCGATCTCCATCCTTCTTCGAATTCTTCTGCCGTAAGGGACGTCCTGAACCTTTGGATCCCGCGCCAGAATGGCGCGATGATGTCGAGCCGGTTTGCTTCGAAACATTATAGAACCGTCGGGCGGGATAGCGTGCTGCGGACGTTGTCCGGCCATTCCTGTATTTCGAATTTGATACGGTTTGCGTTTTCGCCAGGCTGGAAGTGAAAATCGAACTCAATTGGTTCGATAGATACGGTGACCGGCTTTGTCTCAAGACCCTCGGCCGCTGCGCAGAGCGTTTCGCAAAAATCAGTAAATACGGGCGTAATGTAGGAGCAAGAATCCGCGAGAGAAAACGCACCGTACTGAATTGAAAAATCGACCGATCTGGCACCGACATTTTCAAACACGACTTTCAGCTTGTTCTTTGCCACCGAATGGCCTCTCGTAACGCATGTGCCTAAAGAGCTAACATGGCCGAGGCTCTGCGCGTTTGGCAACGTGCTTAAAAATTGCGCGGTTTGGAGCCGATAAGTGCAATACAGGTCAGGACACCCCCATGGACGATTTCGAATATATCATTTACGAGCCCGTCGACGGCCGCGCGCGGATCACGTTGAACCGGCCGGCGAAGCGCAATGCCTTGTCGGTGCCGCTGCTGGAGGAACTCAGCGCCGCCCTGTGGGAAGCCGATAATGACAAGGGGGTGCATTGCGTCATTCTGCGCGGGGCGGGGAAGTCGTTTTCGGCGGGGTATGATCTGACGCCGGGGCTGAACAATCCGCCATCGGGCGGCGTTCCGGGGCGGACCTACCGCGATGGCGGGATCTATGCCGACCCGACCATCGACGACGATATCTGGCGGCTCGAATACAGCCAGCGGCTGCGCATGGTGCTGTTCGATATGCACAAACCGTCCATCGCGCAGGTGCACGGGCATTGTCTGGCGGGCGGGACCGATATCGCCTTGCTGTGCGACATGGTGATCGCGGCCGACGACGCCGTGATTGGCTTTCCGCCGGCCCGCGATCTGGGTTCCTTGCCGAACCAGATGTGGCTCTATCACTGCGGCCCGCAATGGGCGAAGCGGCTGTTGCTGACCGGCGATACCATCACCGGCGCGGAGGCAGCCTCCATTGGGCTGGTGATGAAGGCGGTCGCGGCGGACGATCTGGAAGGCGAGGTCGAGGGGCTGGCCGACCGTCTGGCGATGATCGATGCCGATCTGCTGTCGTCGAACAAGCGCATCGTCAATATGGGGCTCGAGCTGATGGGCGCACGGACCTTGCAGCGCATGGCGGCGGAAAATGACGGCCGGGCGCATCTCGCACCGGGCACGCGATCCTTCCGTCAGGTTGCCAAGGACAAAGGGTTGAAGGCCGCGCTGGAAGGCCGGGACGCGGGCTTCGGCGATGGCCGGGCACGGGTCCAAGGGCCGGAACGGCGCGATGCCGCGGGTAATTTGCTGGATGAGTGATGCCGTCACGGTCAAGTCGATCCAGCCGATCGTCATCGAGGTTAGCGAGAAGACCAAATGGACCTTCATCCGGGTTGAAACCAGCGACGGGCTGAGCGGGCTTGGCGAGGCGTCTTTGTCGGGGCAGGAAGGCGCCATGGCGGAGATCGCGGCGAAATACGGTCAGCATCTGGTGGGTATGCCCATGTCGGTGATCGAGAAGATCGCCGTCGCGGACTGGATGGACCGCGCCTATAGCGCCGTGGTGAGTGCCCTGGAACAGGCCAGTTGGGACATACGCGGCAAGCGGGCGGGCGCGCCCATTCACGGCTTGCTCGGCGGGGCGAAACAGGACCTCATTCCGCTCTACGCCAATATCAACCGGCGCACCGTGGAACGGTCGCCGAACGGCTTCGTTGCCAGCGCCCGTGACGCGCTTGCCGCCGGACACACGAGGCTCAAGATCGCGCCGTTCGACGATTTGCAGCCGGATATGGGAACCGAGGGCGATTCCCTGTTTGCCGCTGGTATCGACCGGATCGCTGCGACCTGCGATGCCGCCGGGCCGGACGTTCAGGTGCTGGTCGACTGCCATTGGCGGCTCAATGTAACGCGGGCGCGCGACTTTCTGCGCGAAGCGGCCCGGCTGGGGCTGTATTGGGTCGAGTGCCCGTTGCCGGAAGACCCGGACGACTGTGCCGATCTCATCAGCCTGCGGCCCCTAAAAGACAACCTTGGCATACGTATGGCCGGCACGGAGCAGGGGACGCGGGTTGCCTATTTCGAGAAGTTCATCGCCGCCGGCGTTTATGACGTCATCATGCCCGACGTGAAATATTGCGGCGGCATCGGGACCATGCTGCGGCTCGCGGAAATGGCGGCGGAGAAGGGTGTCGGCTTCTCCCCGCACAACCCAACCGGCCCGCTCTGTCATCTCGCCAGCCTGCACATCGCGGCCGTCATCCCGAACCTGTTGGTGCTCGAACACCAGTTCGACGAAAGCCCGATGTTTCTGGAGCTCTGCGACGGCGCGGTACCGGACATGACGGACGGTACATCGGGGCTGCCGGTGGGCGAGGGGTTGGGCTTTGCGTTGCCGACGTAGATGAAGCGGGAGCAGTGTCGCCATACTCGGGCTTGACCCGAGTATCCATGTCCGTTGCCGTGCTCTCGTTGGTTGTGGACCCTCGGGTCAAGCCCAAGGGTGACAAGAAGGTAGCCGAATCGAATGTCAAATTCGGCGAAACCGGCCCATACACAGTGTTTGCTATCTTACATCCGCACAAAAATTTGTTCCGACAAATTGGTTCAATTTCTGCGCCAGGTTGGTCCGGCAAACAACTGCCAAAGCGCTTCTACTTAGGGGCGTTTTGCCGCGAACAACGCGTTGATATAACACAAAGCATCCCAAGCGAACGCTTGTCCGTTCGCTCAAGCATTGGGGTGAGCGAACGGCGTCCTATCCATAAACCATGATCCATAAACCCCCTTACCCCCTTTTAATTTTCAGGTTTTAGAATCGGTTGGGGCGGGTTTTTATGTTTTGACGTAAGCGGAATTTCAGGAAGTTTTCGGCGCCTTTGCAAAGCGCAGGTTGCCTGTCTTGATCCAGACCACAGCGCCTTCCGGCCCGGCTTTGAGGGTCGCGTTATCGCCGTCCGGCAGGCGGAGCCAGGAATGGCGACTGAAGGATTCGCCGCGTTCCTGAAAACCGCCATTGAGGACGAAGAGTTCCGCTCCGCCGTCCGCTTCGACCGCGACCTCGGCGTTGGCATCCCAGCGCTCGACGCGGACATCCTCGCGCGGGTCCTTGAAGAGCGGGGTGACGGCGACGCCGGGGCGTCCGGCGGCGGGGACGGCGGCGATCTTGTTCATGTCGATGCGGACGTGGGTGCGGTCGTCGGGGTCGAACTGCCACAGCTTGACCATGATCGTGCAACCCTTTTCGGAACCCGGCGTGTGGCTAGAAGTCGGCGGGTTGCGGATATAGGCACCTTCGGGGAAGTCGCCATGTTCGTCCTGAAAGACGCCGTCGATGACGATGAATTCCTCGCCCCCGGTGTGCACATGGGGTGAGAAGTGACTGCCCGGCGCATAGCGGACGATCGAGGTGGCCCGGGCAACCTCATCGCCAATGCGGTCAAGCATGCGCCGGTCGACGCCGACCATCGGGGAGGCCCGCCATGGAATGTCGTCGGCATGCATGGCCACGCGTTTCGTGAAATCGGCATTGAGTTCCATGGCTGGCTCCCTTTGGTTGATCGGCTAGGCCGCGATCTTCGTGCTGGGCCGGGCCGCGACGCGATCGCGCCAGGCTAACAGGTTGGTGAGGTTGGCGGGTGTTTCAATCTGAGCGAAACCAGCAAAATCGAAACCGGCCATGGCGGTGATGTCCGCGACGGTAAAGTGGTCGCCGGCAAGATAGTTCTGATCCGCCAATTTATCGTTCATCCATCCCATCGTTTTCAGCGCAATCTCTTTCTGCCGTTCGCCCCAATTGGCGTTCTGGTAGGTTTCGATATCCGGACCGAGCCCGTCCGTGGCGTGATGGAAATAGGCGGCGACGGCGTCGAGGAATCCGGATTCGACTTTCCGCTGCATCATGGCAATGAGTGCGCGTTCCTTGGCGTTTTGACCGGTCAGGCTGGCTTCGCCTTTGGCATGGTCGAGATATTCGGTGATGGCTGAACATTCGGAAATTTGTGTCCCATCATCCAATTCGAGAACAGGGACGGCGCCTGACGGGTTGATGGCGAGGAAAGCGGGTTGCCGGTGTTCGCCTTCGGGGACATTGACCTGCACGAACTCGACATCGTCGAATAGGCCCTTCTCGGCGAGGGCGAGGCGGACACGGGTTGGGTTGGGGAAGCCTTTAAACTCATAAACTTTCATCGGTCGCTCCTTGGGGATTGAGTGTGCATCTAAAAAACTATCTATCAGTCGATAGATAAAATAATTAAAGCGGTCGATTTCAGTTGTCAATGACTATCTACTGATAGATAACAAATTCATGGACGCGCAATTATACACCGGCAAAGCTGCCGAGATCCTCGACGCAGCCGAACGCCATATGCGCGCCGGCGGCTACGACGCCGTCAGCTTCCGCGATCTCGCCGACGAGGTTGGGATCAAGAGTTCCAGTGTGCATTACCATTTCCCCCAGAAGGCAGACCTGGGCGAGGCGGTGGTGCGGCGCTATACGGACAATGTGCTGGACGCCCTAGCCATGCCCGACGATGCGGAGGAAAGCGCGCGTGACCGGATCGCGCGGCTGTGCGGCATCTACCGGTCGGCGCTCAAGGATGACGGTTTGATCTGCCTGTGCTGCGTTCTCGGCGCGGAAGCGCGCGACTTGCCGGACCCCGTGGCGGAGGCAGTAAACGGCTTCTTCGGGCGCGTACTCGGCTGGGCTCGCACCGCGCTCGATGGCTCCCAGGGGCAGGGGCCAAGCTGCACGCAAATCCTCGCCAGCCTGCAAGGCGCGATGATCCTCGCCTTGGCGACGAAACAGCCTGAACTTTTCGACGAAACGGTAACGGATATATTGGAACGCTTCGAAGGGTAGGGCGTATTTTTCGCCGCCATCGGGCCGTCTCCGGTCGTGACCCGAGACCACAGAACCGAAGTAAGGATAGGCGAGAAGGCACTCGAGGCGGTGCCGTTAGGTTTTCCCAAGTTCATCGTTTCGCCCGTGCGAATGTTTCCGTTATTCAGCCGTAGCAAAATTCGGCCTTGATCGTCACAAAACGTCCAGTCCGATGTACCCGACTGGATCTCGTGAGGCCGGCGTGACGGACCTCCGTAATGCCACCACCCGCGTCGACGTGCTACTACCCTGATATTATACTCGGTACTGAGCGTAACCTGAACTTGCAAGTGTGCAAACATTACTCACTTCGAAAAGCGGTCCCGCCAAATTAGCCAGAATTTTCGTTACCGGACATAGCCTGGGTAGCGCCCTTGCAACATTTGCCGGACTCCAAGTCCCGTTACAATTACGCCAACAATGGAAGTTTTCCGACCCCCATATTTTCAGAAATGGGGATATACCCAAGCGAGCGACGCGATCACGTTGGCGAGCGGTGCGGTATTCCCTACAGCTCACCTCATCGGTACCTATAATAATACTTTGATGCCTCTCGCCGAATCTTCCCAAAAACCCCTGACGTCGCTTAACTTGGAAGTCACAACGGGAACCGAAAGCGTCGCGCCGTGGTGGGGATTCGACGATCCCGGGACATTGCGATTGGTGACGTACAAAATCGGTTTGGGAAAAGATGGTACGCAACTCAGCGGGGAGTTAACGCCATGGATGGCGCGGGATGACGGTTCGTATGGCAACCTGCAAGGGTTTCTTAAGGGATCGACTGCCCGATTTAAAATTCACAATCCCGGTCTTCTAACGCGCGAAGATCTAAAGCAATGGACGATTGCCATTGAAAGCGGCTCCGGTGGTTTGATCAATTGGGACAAAGACAATTGGCGTTTAGGTGGCGTTAAAATTATCGCGGACGGTACGACCGTGTAGGACAATCAAACCCTTAATGTGCTGTTGGGGCCGACTTATGATCGCGAAGTATCCCGCGAAACTCCGCCGGTTCTCAGTGGTGAAGAATTGGCTCTGACTTTAGCGTACTATCGCAGAACTGAGCGCGTTTCGGTTAACTTGGTTTGTGATAGTTCGACGACAGTCGGTGAATTGAAAGCAATGTTTCTCCAGAAAATTTCGTATCGCACAACGATCGACAAAGTTGTCGTTTGGCCTCCCCAGGGTTCCCAGTTGAAACCCAACTCTAGAACCTTGAAGGAATTTAATATCAATTCGGGGGACAAATTATCCATCGATTATCCAGGAAGTAGGATAAAGGTCGGGTAACTGGTGGTCTTAAAAATGTGACGATCACGAATACTCACTTCGACGCGCAGCCTGATATGTTGGCCGCAGCCTAAAGGTTTGGCGAACGCAAAGAAAAAGACCCGCCGGAGCGGGCCTAAGTATGATCGGTTTGGAGTGCGCGCTATTATGGGCAGGGCAATCTGTCCGTATGCGTTCCTTTATGCGGCATTATTAAGGCGTGCCGGCATATCGCTTTGCTCATACATGCTGATCGACGAGAATTGTGTTCCCGTCGGGATCGGTGAGTACGAAGCTGCCGGGGCCGCTGCCGGCTTCGTCCGCCTCGCTGTCCAGCCTGACGCCGCTTGCTTTCAAGGATTTCTGGAGATCACGGATGTCGGTGAAGTTGGGCAGCGGCTGCGCCTGCTCGTCCCAGCCTGGATTGAAGGTCAGGATGTTGCCTTCGAACAGGCCCTGGAACAGGCCGATCGTGCAGCTCCCGTTGCGCAGGATCAGCCAGCCTTGATCCGCATCCCCGCCGGCAACGGCAAAGCCGAGCTTTTCATAGAACGTACGCGACGCGCCCAGATCCTTGACCGCGAGACTGATCGAAAACGCACCGAATTGCATGGTTCTTATCCTCTCGTTTCAAAACTATCGAGAAGTGTTATAGCCACCTGATGCGTGAGCCTGATAGGTGTTCACGGACATATGACGACCGGTCCAACTCATCGTAAAACAAGAGGACATGACATGAAGAAGCTCGCGATATTGATCACTGCAACAATCGGCCTCGCGGCCTGTGACGCGCCAACGTTTTCCGACCTGGTCGACCCCGACCATAGCTACGAAATCGACACCTGGGCGGAAAACAGCGAAGTCTATGAATTCACCCCAAAATCGAATCCCCGCAAGACCTGCATTATGGTGATGCTCGACAGCGGCAAGGCGATGGGCCTGCAATGTTTCGATAAGCCGGTGTCCTGATGGCCGGCTGGGACGAGGTTCAATCCTCCGGTGGCCAGACGTCGGCGAGGGCGCGGAAGCCGCTGACGGCGGCCGGCCAGCCGGCATAGTGCGCGGCGTGGATGATCAACTCCTCGATCTTCTCGCGGGAATGGCCCAAATTTTTCGCGCCAGTGAAATGAACGCGCATCTCGTCTTCCCGATTCATCGCCACGAGCATCGCGCAGGTGATGAGCGAGCGCTCGGTGATTTCCATGTTCTCGCCCTGCCAGACATCGCCGAAGACATGATCGACGGTAAACTGCCTAAACCGTTTCGGCATCGGCACCAGATCGCCGACTGGCCCGTCCTTGAAAAGCTTGCCGACGATTTCCCGCCCTTTGTCCCGTTTCGATGTGTCACTCATGGGTTTGGCCTCATTGTTCTGATTGATCGATGCTGCAATTTCATACCAGTAACGGCAGCGTCGGGCGAACGGCGGTTAACATAATAGATTAAAAGGGCTCCGAATTTGTGGAGGCCGACACCCTCTGTTTTGATCTGTGGAGGACGGTTGGAAGGGGGCTTCATTGAACTGTGCGGACGAGTCCGACGTCGCGTTAACGCGGGAGTGCGTTGTGTTTCTCCAGTTGCTCAAGCAAGTGTTTGTTCCGGTTGCCCAAGGAATAGGCTTTCTTGTAGTCCTCGATCGCTTGGTCCTGTCGCCCGGCTTGTTCGTGAGATGAGCCGCGGAGAAGAAAGGCGCCGTGGTTTTCGGGGTCGTACCGAATGGCTTCATTGAGGATTTCGAGCGCCCGCTCATGATCGCCTTTTGTAAGGTGGGAAAAACCTCGATTAACAAGAATTTTGGCGCGGCCCGGGTTAATTTTCCCAAGCCTCGCAAGCAACCATCTGTGCCGCGAGCCAAGCGCGTAGGATTTTTCGTAGTCCTGCATCGCCAGGTCATGACGTCCGGCTTTCTGATGAGCCGCGCCGCGAAGTCGGTAGGCTTTGGCCAAACGCGGATTCAAACGGATGGCTTCGTTGTAATCATTTAATGCCCGGTCGTGCGCACCTTTGGAGCGATAGACAAGGCCGCGATTGTAGAACGCTTCGGCAAGTTGCGGATCCAACCGGATGGCTTCGTCGTGATCGTTAATTGCTTTCTTGAAATTTTCCTCTTTTCCTTCGGCCCTTCGACGGCCTAGGCGCCCATAAGCGACGCCGCGGTTGGTGAAGGCTTCGGCGAACTTGGGATACAAACGGATGGCTTCGTTGTAATCCTTGATTGCCTTTTCGAGCCTGTTCTTGCGCTTGTTGGCGATACCGCGGTTGTTGAAGGTTTGGGCGCGCAGTTCGACGTCATAAGCGCCCGTCTCAAGAAGCCTTGTACACGCGGCAATAATGACAAGAGCATCGGCGTTCCGTTTGCTGCACAATTCCTGGTCCTGGTTCAGGCCGGCTGCAGCTTGGAAGGTAAAACCGACAGTTAAAGTTGCGGCCAGGAATGTCATTATTCGCAAGTGAAATACTTCTTCTAGCCGGTGCCATGAAGCGCAAAATATAAGGAAACTTGCAAAGCTTATGCAACTATTGCGGCGATCGTGTGGAAAGGTTGGGCCATTCCCCTTCGCTCACAAACCGCACTCCGCTATCATCACGCTAGAACAACGGGAGGACGGTCACATGACCCATGGAATGATCTCGGCGCCGCAGCCGGAAACAGTGGATGCGGGCCTTGAGGTGTTGCGCGACGGCGGCAATGTGATGGATGCGGCGATTGCGGCGGCACTGGTACAGACGGTGGTCGATCCGCAGATGTGCGGGATCGCCGGGTTCGGGTCGATGCAGATCTATACCGCAGCGACGAACAGCCATTATTCGATCGACTTCCATGGCCGCGCACCACTCTCCACCACGCCGGAGATGTGGCAGGACCTGATCGTGCGCGAATGCGACGATGGGTTCGGCTTCGTGCTGAAGGGGCAGGTGAACGAGACCGGCTATACCTCAATGACGACACCGATGACGATCAAGGCCTTCGCCGAGGGGCTGGAGAAATTCGGCACGCGCTCACTGGCCAAGATGATGCAGCCCGCTATTCAATATTGCGAGGAAGGCTTCCCCGTGCGGCCGCGCGTACATGGCTTCTGGCATCAGCCGGCGCAGGCGGGGCGCATCGCGCGGATGCGCACCATCACCGACGACCAGGCCTCGGCTAAGATCTACCGCAAGCCGGATGGCAGCCTTTACAATGTCGGCGATATCCTGAAGAACCCCGATATGGGTCGGACCTACCGCCGCATCGCCGACGCCGGGGTCGAAGATTTCTATACCGGCGAGATTGCCCAGGCCATCGACGCCGACATGCGCGCCAATGGCGGTCACATCACCCTGGCCGACCTGGCGGCCTGTGAAACCGAGCACAACACGCCGCTGATGGGCAGTTATCGCGGCTTCGAAGTGGCGACGAACAAGCCGCCGGGCGGCGGGCTGATGATCCTGCTGATGCTGAACATCCTGGAGAATTTCGATCTCGCCGCGATGGGCTTCAACTCCGCGCAATACATCGCCACTGTCTCGGAGGCGATGAAGATCGCGACGGTCGATAAGGATCAGCGCATGGGCGATCCGCGCTTCTTCGACATTCCGATGGACGAGCTGATGTCGAAGGATTATGCGGCGACTATGGCCGCGCGCATCAAGAGTGGGGAGAAGACCCACGTGCCGCGTCTCAATGCGGGCGCGCCGGAGAGCAAGGAGACCACGCATATCTGTGTCGCCGACGACCAGGGCAATGTCGTCAACATGACCCACTCGCTAGGCTCCAGTTCCGGCGTCGTCACCGAGGGGCTCGGTTTCATGTACAATAATTGCATGATGGTGTTCGACCCGCGTCCCGGTAACGCCGGCTCGCTGGCGGCGGGCAAGGCGCGGTTCACCGCTCTCTGTCCGACCCTGTTGCTGCAGGACGGCAAACCCTTCCTGACCCTGGGCGCGCCGGGTGGTACGACGATTACCATGGGCGTGCTGCAATCGATCCTCAATGTCGTCGATTTCGATATGAGCGCCCAGGAAGCCGTCTCTGCTCCGCGCTTCTGCACCACGTCCGACACCATCGAATGCACCAACCGCATCCTCCGCTCGGAGGAACGCGGGCTGCAGGCCATGGGGTACCCGACAGTGCGCTATGCGGTCAGCTACGCCACGCCTATCGTGCACGCCATCCGCATGCGCGACGGCAAGATGGACGGCGGTGCTGATCCGTCCGGCGACGGCATGGCCGCGCAGGTGTGAAGGGAATGCAATAAACGATCACCGAAGATAGTTTTGCCTTGTGCCTCGAAATTTTCGAGAAAGGCGAGAAGGCTTCCGTTCCGCGGGTCTTCTCGAAGAGGCCGAATAGGTTTGCTATGGAGAATGTCTGGCTCGCCCGTCATGTTGCAATTGCGAATCTGAACGAAGACAATATCGGTGGAATTCGGGGAACAGTGAGGGACCTTCCCGGGGAGTCGATTGACGGGGCGTCCCCATGGGGTATCGGTCAATACGCATCGGGCGACTGCCCATAATAGTGACCTGAGGGGAGAGCGCCGGAAATGTACGATCGCGCGTCGTTTGCCAATGTGTTCAAGCCGGTGGAACAGGCCGAGTCGTTGCCGCCTTGGTGCTACACCTCTCAGAATTTCTATGACCTGGAGGTCAAGAACCTGTTCATGCGGGTGTGGAACTTCTTCGGTCATGTCGATCAGGTGGCGAACAAGGGCGATTTCATCACGGTCGATTTCGTCGGCATACCGCTGATCATCGTTCGCGGCGACGACGGGGAAATTCGTGCGTTCGCGAATTCCTGCCGGCATCGCGGCACCCCTGTGGCGGATGGTACGGGGAATTGCCGCGCCTTCACCTGTCCCTATCACGGCTGGGTCTTCAGACTAGACGGCGCGCTGCATAGCTGCCCGGGAATGGAGAAGACAGAGGGATTCGATAAGGATGCGAATGGCCTGATTCCTCTGCGGCTCGAGATCTTTGGCTGTTTCATGTTCATCAATTTCGATGAGAATGCCGAACCGCTGATCGATTATCTCGGCGATTTTCCTAAAATTATGGGTTCCTATGATCTTGAAAATTTGCGTCTCGTTCGAAAACTCGAGCATGAGGTGCCGTGCAACTGGAAGGTCCATATCGAAAATGCCATGGAGGAGTACCATCTGCCGATGGTCCACAAGGCGACTCTCAATCCGAAAGAGATGGAGCATTCGGCCGCACCGACATCGAAAAACTGGCTCGATATCCGCGAGCACCACGACAATCATACCCGCTCGCTGTTGATCGAGGATATGGAACACGAACTGCCGCATATCCCGACGCTTGAAGGCCGTGCGGCGGGCGGGACCAACTATGTCTCTCTTAATCCCTCGACGATGCTCGGCATGACGCTCGACTCGGTTTGGTATCTCGAACTCCAGCCACAGGGACCGAACCATACGAAGGTCGTACATGGTGCGTGCTTTCCGACCGAGACGGTGGCGCGCGACGATTTCGAGGACAAAGTACGATATTACTACAAACGATGGGACACGACGCTTGGCGAGGATAATGATATCTCCGCGCGGCAGCATCGTGGCTTGCGTTCTCCGTTTGCGCAGCCGGGCCGGCTCTCTCACCTCGAACCGCTGGTGCCCGAACTGGCACAATGGTGGATCAACCACATCATCCCTGAAGAATGAGCGCAACATGACCGACGGCGTTGTCAATCTGCATATCGAAAACGACTCGAGCCTCGGAGCGGTTTTCGAAGTGACGCCCGAGAAGATGGAATCTGCGTTCACTCGGTTTCCGGATCTCACCGGACGGTTCGATTGGACGATCGGATACGATTGCAAGGCGTTCGAAGAGCGGATCGCCACCGCGGACGCGCTGATTTGCTGGACCATCGAAACCGAAGGACTGGCACGGCGTGCCCCGCGACTTCGCTGGATCCACGCGACCGGCGCCGGCGTCGAGCATTTCGCGCCCTTCGACTGGCTGCCCGACGGCGCGGCGTTCACCAACAATGCCGGTATCCATGGCGCCCGCGCCGATGAATACGCGATCATGTCTATCCTGATGCTGAACAACCGCGTGCCGGAAATGGTCACCAATCAGCACGCGGCACGATGGGAACAGACGTTTAACACCGGTATTGCCGGTAAGAAGTTGCTGGTCGTCGGGGTCGGTCATGTCGGTGGCGGCATCGCGACGTGGGCCAAGCGGTTCGGCATGACGGTTCTCGGTGTACGCAGAAGCGGCGACGCACATCCGGCCGTCGACGAAATGCATCGGCCGGATGCCATTCCCTCGCTGATCCCACGCGCGGACTATATTTTCGTCTCGACGCCGGCCACCGCACAGACCCGCCACCTCCTGGGCCGCGCGGAGATCGATGCGATGCGGCCCGGCACTGGCATCGTCAGCTACAGCCGGGCGGCGGTGATCGATTATGAAGCGCTCCGGGAACGGTGCGGACGCCGTGAAATCAGCGCCATCCTCGACGTGTTTGATC
>JAJFJB010000206.1 GCA_021774435.1 Alphaproteobacteria bacterium | reverse complement strand
GAAGCCGGCGAACGCGACCGCATTCTCGATACCGGGCATCTCGCGGATTATTTTGGTTGCACGCTTAACGACTGAATCAGTCCGCGCAAGCGATGCACCGTCAGGCAGTTGAACCACGACGATGGCATAGCCTTGATCAAGCGTCGGAATAAATCCACGTGGTACTGTATTGAAGATATGGACAGTAGCGCTAATCAGGCCCGCATACAGCAAAAGCATCACGAACTTGCGCCGCGTCACCGCACCCACTGTCGTCGCATACCCCCCACTTAGCTTATCGAAGCCAGCATTGAACCCATTCGACAATCCGCGCAACCAGCGGGACAGGAGAAATTGCGATTGTTCGGAATCGCGTGCTCGCAACAAAAGAGCCGCCAGCGCCGGCGATAATGTAAGCGAGTTTACCGTGGAAAGGACGGTGGAAACCGCAATCGTCAGTGCAAATTGCTGATAAAACTGCCCACTGATTCCAGGAATGAATGACGTGGGAACGAAAACGGCGACGAGC
The DNA here is from genome assembly GCA_021774435.1 of Alphaproteobacteria bacterium. Lineage (GTDB taxonomy): Bacteria > Pseudomonadota > Alphaproteobacteria > UBA8366. The sequence continues at coordinate 3,874 of JAJFJB010000206.1, read as the reverse complement.
ACAAGCGACGTTGCAATAAGGGCGCCGGCAACCTCATCTATGGTTCGGTGCGTCGCGTCTTGCGGCGTCAGGCCCGCAGCGATGTTTCGCTCAACATTTTCAACGACCACAATCGCATCATCGACGACAATGCCGATAGCCAGGATCAGACCGAATAGCGTCAGCGTATTCAGCGAAAACCCAAACGCTGCCATGATCGCAAAGGTGCCGATCAGCGAAACCGGTATCGCCGCAATGGGAATGATGGCGGCGCGCCAGGACTGCAGGAAGATGACGATAACGAGTACCACAAGAACCGTAGCCTCGAACAACGTCTTGTAGACTTCGAAAATTGACTCTTCGATGAATTCAGTCGGGTTATAGACAATCTGGAAATCGAGACCTGGCGGGAAATCCTTCTTCAGGCGTTTCATAGTGGCGATGATGTCCGACGCCGTCTCCAGCGCATTCGAACCCGGACGCTGAAAGATGCCGAGCGCAACCGCCGGTTTGCCGTTCAGATAGGAATTCGTGACATAATCTTTCGCCCCCAGTTCGACCCGTGCTACGTCCTGCAAGCGGATTAAACGCCCAGTGTCGCTCGCCTTTACGATTACTTGTTTGAACTGCTTTACGTTGTCGAAGCGGCCTTGCGTCGTCACGATGAATTGGAACGCATTGTCACCATGGTTTGGCGGCGTCCCCAACGCACCACCCGTGACTTGAACATTCTGCTCACGAAGCGCTTGAACGACATCGCCAGCGGTTAGACCAGAATTTTGTAGTTTTTCGGGGTCGAGCCAGATGCGTAACGAATATTCCCGCTCCCCGAATAGACTGACACTGCCAACACCCTGCAACCGCAACAGGAGGTCTCGAACCCGCGTCTTGGCATAATTCGAGACGTAGAGCTGATCGTAGCTTTTATCCGGCGACAGCATGTGCACGACCATCATCAGGTCGGGCGAACTCTTCGTCGTCGTCACACCGAGACGTCGTACATCCTCGGGCAGCCTCGGCTCCGCAATGGAAACCCGGTTCTGCACAAGGACCTGGGCCGTATCAAGGTCGGTTCCCAACTTGAATGTAATCGTCAGCGACATGTTACCGTCGCTTGTCGAGTAGGAAGACATGTAGAGCATGCCTTCGACGCCATTGATCTCCTGCTCCAAAGGCGTCGCAACAGTCTGCGCCACTGTCTGAGCATTCGCGCCGGGATAATTGGCCCGGACGACGATGCTCGGCGGCGCAATTTCCGGATATTGCGAAACCGGCAGCGTGCCATAGGCGATCATGCCGATGATCACCATCACCAGCGAAACGACAGTCGCAAAGATCGGCCGGTCGACGAAGAAATGGGCAAATTTCATTGGAATTTACCGCCTACATTCAGCGTCGGGGCCGGGAAAGCGGCAATTCGGTCATTTGCGGCGTCACGGTGGCTCCGGGACGAACCCGCATCAGCCCATTGACCACCAATGTCTCCTCGCCTTTGAGTCCCTTACGGACCACACGATACCCGTCTATCTGAGGTCCGGGGCGAATAACCCTGGCCATAATTTTATTGCCTTCGCCGACGACATAAACGATCCGTCGGTCCTGGTCGCTACCAATCGCCTCATCGGGAACCAGAACACCCATATAAACCGGCGACCCTGGAATGCTGATCCGGCCAAAAAGACCCGGCAGGAGCAGCAGGTCATCATTCGGGAACACCGCCCGCCCTCGGATTGTACCGCTTTCCTGATCAATTCGGTTATCGACAAAATCCAGAAATCCAACCCGTTTTCCTTCCTTCTCATCTGACAATGAAACGATCACTTCATATGGTGTTTCCCGCCCCGATTGGCGTGTGCCTTCCTTGGCCATACGGGCATATGCGAGATAGGAACGCTCATCGACATCAAACACAAAATGGATTGGATTGACCGACGCAATGTTCGTCAGCACCGTATCGTTCGCATTGACCAGGCTGCCAATCGATACCTGTTTGCTGCTGATGCGCCCCGCAACGGGCGCCCGGATCAGCGTAAACTCCATATCGAGCAGTGCGCGTTGAACCGCGGCCTTCGCGCCTTCGATCTGGGCTCTGGCTGCCGAAAATGCCTCGCGGCGCTCATCGACGACCGATTTCGAGATATTGCCGCGTTTGGATAGGTTTTCGGCGCGCCTCAATTCTTTTGTCGCAAACCGCAGTGCCGACTCGGCCACTTTCAAGGACGCATGTGCTTCATCCAAGGTCGCTTGGTAGGTCCTGGGATCAATCGTCAGGAGAAGCTCACCCGCCTTTACCAATTCACCTTCGTCGAAGTGAACCGCCTTCACGTAACCGGTAACACGGGCGCGGATATCAACATCCTCGACCGCCTGAAAGCGGCCGGTAAAGTCATCCCATTCTTTGATGTCCTTGACGATTGGTTTGGCAACCGTCACTTGCGGCGGCTGAAGCGTGGCCGCTTGCTGCTGAGCGCCTTCCTCCGAACATGCCGCAAGGAACAACAAGGATAATCCGACTACAAGTGGCGTACGAACTCCAGATAACCGTAATAATTGCATTTGAATAGTCCGTCCTTCCGCACAAGGGCTAAGCACAGCACACAAAGTAAGTATCTTGCCTAATTTTGGAAGTCACGGCGCGCGAGCGGGTTTTCACACCTTTGCTTAGCACGCGAGAACGTAGATATGTTGCGGCGCAGCAAATTCCAAGGTGAAAACAGCATAAACTGATATTTTACGGACCTCGCCTATCAACTTCTTTACATTGCCTAAGGTTGAAGGCCCCAATAGGCCTCCTCATATCGGTCGGTAAATCATCCGTGCGAATCGCAAGCTTCAACGTCGAAAACCTGACGGACGCGCCAAATGCCGAAGCGCCACTGGCAGCGCGACTCGGTGTCTTACGGCCACAGTTCGAGCGGCTTGCCGCAGATATCCTCTGTCTCCAGGAAGTAGATGCGACGAAAAAGGGCACCAGGGGGAAACGCACGCTCACAGCGTTGAACCAATTGCTCGCGGAAACGCGCTATCGCGACTACCACGTCGCTTGCACGGTCAATGAAAAATCCGATGGTCCGCGTGACAAACACAATCTGGTTGTGCTCAGCCGTTGGCCGATTCGCAGCCAGGCGCAATACAGAAACGACTGCGTGCACGCGCCGGACTATCAGCGGGCAACCAGCGAACCGCCGGACACTACACCGCTGTCGGTCGAATGGGACCGCCCGATTCTCCATGTCGAAATCGAATTACCGAATGGCAAAGGGCTCCATCTCCTTAACATGCATCTGAGAGCGCCCCTCGCAGCACAAATACCGGGGCAGAAGATCGGATCCTTTGCGTGGAAGAGCACCGCTGCCTGGGCAGAGGGTTACTTTCTCGCTGCTGTCAAAAGGTCTGGCCAGGCCCTGGAGGCGCGGATCGTAATAGACCGGATCTTCGATGCCGATCCCACCGCGTTGGTCGCCGTCGCAGGTGATTTCAATGCCGAGGAACGAGAAACCCCTTTGCGGATCGTTATGGGCGGTCAGGAGGACACTCGAAACGGCCGGCTTGCCAACCGGTCGCTCGTTCTGCTTGAACATACGCTTCCGGAGCACCGGCGTTTCACGGTTATTCATAGCGGACACCACCATATGCTTGATCATCTGATTGTCTCACGGCAGCTCTTGAGCCGATACCGCGACATTGAGGTTCATAACGAGGGCCTTGGCGACGAACTGATCGCCTATACGTCGGTCGATGCGGCACCGGACTCGTTTCACGCTCCAATCGTCGCAACGTTCGACGACTCCTAAGCAAGCGACAAAGAAACGTTGCTGCAACGTTCGCAACGTTAATCGCCAGTTAGTGGCCCGACTTGATCGAGCCAGTACCGAATGCCTACACTTTCCGACCG
>JAJFJB010000205.1 GCA_021774435.1 Alphaproteobacteria bacterium | reverse complement strand
GTAGTCGCGGTCGAATTCCTGAAACGAAATATTGTGATTGTGAACCATCGTGCCGGCGGGAACGGCTTCCGAGGCGAAACCGATAGTGGTGTTGTATTTCAGGACTGCTTCGCCTTCTTCTATATCGCGGATCGCGATTTTGTAGCCTGCGGGTACCAGGTTTCGCGCGACGATATTGTACCCTTCAAGGGCACTTCCAGCCGTAATGTCTGTGCGTGCGACCACGACATTGTCGGCGCTGTTCAACCGAATGGCAGGCCCGGTTACGCGTTTTTCCGAGTGATCCAACATCTATCGTTCCTTTGCTCAAATATCGCAATTGCTGGTTACAGCGTTATACCATGGCGCCGGCGGTCCCAATCCTCGGCATCGGCGGCAACGCGCGCCATGTCTTCTTTTAGCATCAACCCATCCGCGACGAGTTGCTCCGCCGCGGCAACGGCGGCGCGCTGGTAGGCGTTGGCATCGTCATAACGTTCTAGTATCGCAGGCCTTGGGTCGCCGGTCGCGGCCCGCATGCTTGCGGTTTCGGGCAAGGGGATGTAGCTGCCCGTAAATTCATGCATGTAACCTTCCCCTTTTCCTCGGGCGCGCAGGTTCCACCCGACATAGGTGCCAAGCGGGGCCTGGACCATGGGCGCGCGAACCCCGGCGATGTCGTTGCCATCGCTGTCAACGGCGGGAATCAGGACGGTGTAGCGGGCCGCTGTGTCGCAATGGGGCGGTTGCACCGTGAATACACCGTTTTCCGCATCGGGACCGAAGTCGTATCGAAACAGGGGGGCTGGTTCACGGGGTGTCGCCACGCCCGGAATATCCGGGAATTGTGTTCGCCATTCGTCGATCGTTGCCAGTGTGCCGTCGCGGCGCCGGGGAATACGGCTGTCCGGTGGCGCTGCACCGTCGCTCGCCCACCGGTCTATGGCGTCGAGCATGGCCCGGAAGAACATCGATGTCCGGACGATATTGATCAGATTCTGGCAGACACCGCGGCTTGGCTCGGTGAGCCGAGGGTTGGCGAAATGCTGCGAGCTGGACCAGAAATAGACCCTGACATTGTCGGGCTGATCGAGGTCATTGCCTTGCGTGTCGGTATGGACCAGTGAGCCGTGCCGTTGCCAGTATTCCGTTCCGGTTTGCGTATGGATGATGAGCGGGTCCGTGTCAGGCCGCTTGCAAATGGCATCCGTGGCACCGGTCAGATGGTCCGTCGATTCCGCGTAGGAAAACGGGAAGCGGTCGGCGATATTCGCGCGTTCTTCATATTGCTGGCCCGCCGCCGACACGACGTTGGCGAAACGATGGTTCATCCACATCAGGCCACCGCCGGCGACATGGCTTAGCGCGCCGTCGAAAACCTTCCGGTTCTCGCTGTCGGCATTGAAGCCCCGATAGATCATGTCGCGGATGCAGCGTCCTGTTTGCGACCGGCCCCAGCAATAGGCCTTTTCAATCGCACCGCCGAGCGGGTTGGGGTTTCCGGCACTATCGGCCGCGCCGTATTTTAGGTAACCGATCAAATCGCGCACCGCGACATGGCCAAGCCCGAGGACGAGCGGGTCACGGCCGGTATAGACGAGTTCATAGATCCACCCGGACTGAAAACCTGCCGCCAGGTAGATATGTTCATCTGATGGGATGATGGCTTTTTCGGCACCTTGATTGTCGAGGCCGACGCCGCCTTCGACGCGGGCAAATGACCATTCGGCAGCGGGAATGTCTATCCGCTCGTCTTCGGGATAGCGCCGCTTTGTGAACCGCGCGTCCTGCGGATTGCGAGTCACGGTGGGATGGCTGCGAGTCGAAGCGCGGCCGCTAAGCGGAAAGCACGTTTGACCGGAGTCGTCGACAATGAACTCGGTGCGTACAGGGCCGGTGATGACCGACCCCTCGGCTTCGCGGGCGATGGGCAGATCGAGGATCATCCGTCCGTCACCGGGCAGGAGGTCACCCTGCCAGGCGCCGAATACGACCGTATAGCCGCGCCGCATGAGGAAGCCGTTTCCCGCATGTTCGAGCGTGCTTGGGTCGTTAGAACCGGCCGCGTCGTTGAAAAACTGCAACGCTCGGATATTTCCTCGATTGCCGTAATCATAGAAGATACGGTTGTTTCCCCGTGCCATATCAACTGGTTTCAGGATAATGATATCGGTGGCGAATTCGACCAACCCAGCGTCGTTGACGGGCGCTTTATCCAGATCGGTAATCCCCGCCTGCGCCGCGGCATCTGGGTCAACCGCGAAATGCGCGCGCCCTGTCAGTTTCTCATAGGCGCCGCTGTCTTCGAAGGCGTGCCCATCGGCGAAGGGTTCGCGGTTTACGATCCTGAGTTCGATATTGTTGTTCACGCGAACCTCCTCATATAACTTGTGCACAGATTTTCAAATCAACGCCGAAGCTTGTCAAACGCTTGGCCCTGACGTTTTGTGCGTCACACTGCGGCCATCGAACGAAATGCTTTTCACCAGTGCAAATACGGGCTTCCCAACCTCTAGGGAAAGGTCGGCGGCGGCCTCGCGGGTGATACGGGCGCGCAGGCGGCCACCGCCTATATCGACGAGTGTTTCCGCGAATGCCGTTCCAGGCTCCTCGCGAATTTCAACGATCGTGCCTTCGAAGATATTACGAATACTCATGGCGCCGGGCCGTTGTGTCGCGAGAGCGACGTCGCGCGCCCTGATCCGCAGGCGGACGTCGTCGCCAATCCTGACGTCGGTCGCGGGGACGGTGATGGATTGTCCGTGATGATCGAGATGGGTCAGATGGAACTTGCTATCTTGATCAATCACGCGGGCGGTCAATACGACACCCGCTTCGAAACGCCCGGTCGCGGGCTGGAGGTCGAGTCGCTCCAAGATATCGACGATGGGGCCATCAGCTACTTTTCGACCCTCTGAGAGCACAATCATGCGGTCGGCAAGTTGAACCACTTCGGCAATATCGTGACTGACATAAAGAATTGGAATCGCGAGTTCCTTATGAAGGGTGTCGAAATAGGGCAGGATTTCTTCCTTGGTCATGCGATCAAGCGCCGACAGTGGTTCGTCCATCAAGAGCAATTCGGGTTGCGACAAAAGGGCGCGCCCGACCGCGACTCTTTGGCGTTCCCCACCGGAAAGGTCGGCCGGCGACCGGTCCAGCAGGTGGCTGACCTCGAGAAGTGTGACGATATCATCGAAATGGAGAGTCCGCGTGTCACCGTTTCGTGCCGCGCGGCGGGCGCCGTAGAGAAGGTTTTTGCGGACGGACAGGTGAGCGAAAAGGCTCGCCTCCTGAAAGACATAACCGACAGGCCTTTTGTGCGGCGCCCGGAATAGGTTCGTGTCGTCATTCTGCCAACAGTCGTGCCCGACGATCATATGGCCGTCGAGCCGGTGCAACCCGGCCATACAGCGCAGGATTGTCGTCTTTCCGCACCCGGACGGGCCGAACAGCGCCGTAATGCCCTGCATTGGGAGATCGAATGCCACGTCGAGCGCGAAGCCGCCAAGCTTCCCGGCGAGCGACACTTGAATGCGGTCTGCATGCTCGTTCATAGGCCAGGCCGCCCAAAGCGCTTGCCGAGAAGCATCATCGACAGAATGACAATGAAGGCGAACAAAAGCATGCCGCCGGCGAGAATGTGCGCCTGTGCCCATTGCAAGGTTTCGACATAGTCATAGATCGTCACCGACAGGACTTTGGTTTCACCTGGAATGTTCCCGCCGATCATCAGGATGACCCCGAATTCGCCGACCGTATGCGCGAAGCCGAGAACCGCACCGGTCAGGAATCCCGGTTTTGCCAAGGGAACCGCAACCGTCCAGAAGCGATCCCAGGGCGAGGCGCGTAATGTCGAAGCCACTTCGAGCGGGCGCTCGCCAATGGCTTCGAAGGCGTTTCGGATCGGCTGGACCACAAAAGGCATCGAATAAAACACCGACCCAATGACCAGTCCTTCGAAGGTGAAGGCGAGAGACCGTCCACCAAAGAGTCCGGCAATCCAACCTCCGGGTCCGTCGGGACCGAGCGCGATCAGAAGGTAAAAGCCCAGCACGGTCGGTGGCAGGACGAGCGGTACCGCCACGATGGCGGCGACGACTTCTTTCCACCGAGAGGAAGACCGAGCCAACCACCAGGCAATGGGTGTTCCAATCACCAGAAGCGCGACCGTTGTAAGGAAGGCGAGTTCCAATGTAAGCCGGATCGGTGGCCACAGCGCCGCGAGATCGATCATGGATTCCTTTGCCTCAGCATATTACTCGCCGACACCATATCCGTGCTTCTTTATGACCGCGTGCGCCGCTTGTCGTTTCAAGAAGGACAGGAACGCAATGGCGGCTGCATTCTTGGCCCCTCTTTTTAGCAAAACGGCATCCTGCCTTAGGGGAAGATGGAGTTTCTCAGGAACGACCCAACGGGATCCCTTCTCATGTCCGGCAATCTGGGACAAGGCGACAAACCCCAGTTCTGCATTGCCGGTAAAGACGAACTGATAGGTCTGCGCGATATTGTTGCCTTGAACGAGTTTAGTCTGGAGGCCTGAATAAACCTTAAGAGCCTTCATCGTCTCGACCGCGGCAGCGCCGTAGGGGGCGGTAATTGGGTTGGCGAGAGCAATTTTGCTGAAATCGCCGCGCGAAAGGGTTTCCGAACCTTGAACAAATTGACCGTTTCTGCTGAACAGGGCGAGACGACCAATTGCATAGCTGAACCGGCTGTCCGGTACCGCGAAGCCGGCCTCGATTGTCTTTTTCGCACGCGGTTGGTCGGCTGACAGAAAGACATCGAATGGCGCGCCTTGGCTTATCTGGGTGTAAAGCTGCCCCGTTGAGCCGAAGCTGAAGATCGGCTGATGGCCACTTGCCTTCGCAAAGAGGGTGCCAATCCGCTTTGCGGTTTGGGTAAAGTTCGCCGCGACCGCAATCCGGGCGTCTCCAGCGAATGCCGTCGTCGCAGCTGCCGATAAAACCAGCAGCCCCAAATGTAGGGTGATTACCGAACGCATAAATAAATTAATCCGAAAACTGTCCTGTGGCACTGCGAATGTCGTTTCTGCAGTCTACCGGTTCGTGTGCGCCCGGTCAGTCCTGTTTCTCAGAGGCGTTTTGGCCTTGCTTGCGGAAGATTGGATCTTCGGCATAGGATTACGCTCCTTTACTCAATCGGATCGATAATCTCATGTCTCAAGACGTCATTGCTCAATTGGCGCCGACCGGCGTCCTGCGTGCCGCGATTAACATGTCCAACTTTCTCCTTGTTACGGGCAAGGCACCGGACGGCGGTCCGGAAGGCGTATCCCCCGACATGGCGCATGCACTAGGCGAGCGTCTGGGTGTGCCAGTGCAACTCGTTCCGTATAAGACACCCGGTGAGATTTCCGATGCGGCGGGATCGAGCGCTTGGGATATCGGCAATATCGGTGCCGAGCCGCAGCGTGCAAAGGTGATGGATTTCACCGCCGCCTATGTCGAGATCGAAGCCACGTATCTTGTGCCTGCGGGGTCGCCGATCCAGTCGGTCGATGAGGTTGATCGCGAGGGCGTTCGTATTGCGAATCCGCCACGGAGCGCCTATGGGCTATGGCTGGCGAACAACATTAAACATGCCAAATTGGTGCCAGCGGATGGGTTGGGGGAATCCTTTGATCTATTCGTCAAAGACGGCCTTGAAGCTTTAGCAGGCCTTCGGCCCGGTTTGATCGGCGATGCCGAGAAACTGCCTGGGTCCCGTATTCTGGATGGCCAATTTTCCGCCGTGCAGCAGGCCATTGGTGTGAACAAGGGCAACGATGCGGCTTATGCCTTCTTGAAAGATTTCGTTGAAGAAGCAAAATTGTCCGGCTTCGTCGCTAGTCTGATCGACAAACACGGTGTCACCGGCCGCCTTTCGGTGGCGCCGGCGGCGTAACCTGTTAAGCCGCACCTTCCAAAACCATCGCCGATGCCTTCTCGCCGATCATGATCGACGGGGCGTTGGTGTTGCCCGAAGTCAGCGTCGGCATGATCGAGGCGTCGGCGACGCGGAGCCCTTGCAGACCATGCACGCGCAGCCGGTCATCGACAACGGCCATGGGGTCCGACCCCATCTTGCAGGTGCCGACGGGATGATAAGTCGTTTCGGCAGTTTCCATGACGTGTGCGAGGAGTTCATCGTCGGATTGCAACGCCGTTCCGGGGGAGATTTCTTCGCCCACGATATGTTCCATCGCCGGCGCTGTCATGATTTTGCGGACGATGCGCATGACGGCCACGGTGATCTCGCGGTCGATTTCGGCAGACAAGAAATTAAATCGGATCGCCGGAGGCCGCTTCGGGTCGTTGGCGGAGAGATGAATGCTGCCCTTGCTTTCGGACCGCAGTGCATGCGGAATCGACGTTATGCCTGGCTTCGGGGCCAGTTTACGGGTGCCATCGGCCAGGAAGGGCTGCCAGGACATGCCGGCGTCGGGCGAAGCGAGTCCTTCCCGGGTGCGGACATAGGCGCGGATCGGCGATGCGGGCATGCCAAGCAAGCCGTCGCGTTTGAAGGCGAAGCGGGCGACCTGACCGACCAGACCGAGGCCGCGTGCGGTTTCGTTGTAGGTCAGGCCTTGTGGGATGACATTCCATTTCATGCGCGGTGCATAATGGTCGCGCAAATTTTCGCCGACGCCGGCGAGTTCGTGTTGGACTTCGATCCCAAGATTGCGCAGGAGATCCGGTTGACCGATGCCGGATAATTCCAGCAATTGCGGCGAATTGATCGCGCCCGCGCTGACGATAACTTCTCTATTGGCGCGGGCTTCATGTGTCGTGCCGCCGACCGTGTATCGAACGCCGATGCATCTTTTGTTTTCGATCAACAAGGTTTCGGTTAGGGCATTGGCCTGAATGTCCAAATTGGCGCGCGACCGGGCGGGGTCGAGATAGCAGCGCGCGGTGCTCATCCGCTGGCCCTTGCTAATTGTCGCCTGGGTCATACCAATCCCGTCTTGCATGCCGCTGTTGTAATCCGGGTTGTGCGATATCCCGGCTTGCGCTGCGGCAGTGACAAGGGCGTCATAAAGTGGACCTTTTTCCTTAACGTCCGTTACCTTGAGAACGCCGTTGCGGCCGCGGAACTCGTCTTCGCCGCCGCTATAGCTTTCCATACCGCGAAAGAATGGCAGGACGTCATTGTAGCTCCATCCGCGATTGCCCAGTTGCGCCCAGGTATCGAAGTCCTGCGCCTGGCCGCGAACGAACACCATGCCATTGATCGCGCTTGAACCGCCCAACAGTTTGCCCCGCGGCACGGGAATCCTTCGTTGCGTCGTATTCGCTTCGGGTTCTGCCTCGTAACACCAATTGGCGGCAGGATTGTCGATCAGACGAGAAAACCCGATCGGAATACGTGACCAGGGGTGACTTGGTCGCCCGGCCTCTAATAGCAGAACCCTATGCTGCCCATCTGCGCTTAACCGATTTGCCAAAACGGATCCAGCTGAGCCCGCCCCTACTACAATGTAGTCGAATTTCCGATGCTGCATTGTTCCTGCCTATTGCCCTCAAAATCTTGGCGCTCAGATCGATGCGAGTGCCTTTGCACCATAGCGAATATGCTAGTCTGCGGTACGGATTGTGGGCAATGCTAATCAATAAATGTTTTAAAGTATTTGATGCACGCATAAAATGTAATTGGTAATTATTTAACGTTTATTGGAACTTATGGCGTTTGATTTGTTCCTCATTTGCGCTCTTTGGTTTAATAAATATGCGTCGATGTGCTCGGATGAATTGTCTGGATAACGAGTTGAAACGCAGTAAGGAAATCGAGCAGGCAAAGAATGATCGCCTAGAAATTAGGGCAGGGGATGCACTAACGCATGCGACTCTCCTTGATTCGCTTGACGCTCTTCCTGTCGCTATCGCGGTTTGCGATTATCGTGGGGTCATACTTTATTCGAACCGGAGTTTCGATGGGCTATTTGATCGAGAAGCAGCTGCCAAGGTTTGCGGCAAACATATTTTGGGTGTTCTGAAAGACCTTGAACCGCAATGCTCACCCGATGGCGAACTTGAAAGTTTTTGGAATTCTGTCCGGCATCATACAGATGCATTGAAAGTGATAGAATTCGACTGCCGAAACAGTGAAGCCTATCGGGTAACAGTCAAACATTTTGGAAAGGACA
>JAJFJB010000204.1 GCA_021774435.1 Alphaproteobacteria bacterium | reverse complement strand
CGCCGGTGCCGCGGCGGCAGTTTCTGGCCGAGCGGGACCGGGCGATGGATCCCGCTACAGGCACCGCTGAAATACTGCTCGACTCCAGCGATGCGCTGGTTATCGACTATCCCGCCACGACACCCATGATCCTGTGCCGTTATTTGCGAATTTCAGCCGGGGAATGGATGGACTGCGCCTACCGGGCAAGCGGTGAAATTTATTATGTCATGCAGGGTTCCGGAGAGAGCGAGAACGGCGATGACAGGCTGGCTTGGGGCCCGGGAGATTTGTTTTGTTTCCCGGGAGGCGGGAAAACATCGCATGCGGCGGCCGATGACGATGTGGTTCTCTTCGCGATTACCAACGAACCGCAGCTTTCCTTCGAACACCTTGAACCGCCGAAGCCGGGAGAGGCCGTGCTTCAGACGGTTCACTTTCCGGCTGCGGAAATCGCACGCCGGTTCGAAGTCGTGTATGCCCGGCCCAAAACGGGCGCGGAGTCAGGTCGGGCAATCCTGTTCTCAACGGCGGCGGTCGGCGAGTGCACAAATCTTCTGCCCTCGATCAATGTTGCGATCAATACGCTGGAGCCTGGCGGCGATCAGCGTCCGCATCGCCATAATGGCGTCGCGGTGACCCTCGCGCTGCAAGGCGAAGCGGTCTATTCGACGATCGAGGAAGAAAAAATCGACTGGTCGGTGGGCGCGGCGCAAATAACGCCGCCCGCGGAACTGCATGCGCACTCGAACCGCGGCACGGACCGGATGATCAGCCTCGTCATCCAGGACGAAGGCCTGCACTACTACACCAGGACGCCGGGTTTTTCCTGGGTTTGAATGTTTGGTATTTGCCTAGGTGTCGTTGCGCTGCAGATGCGCCAACACCGCCTCTAAAGGTTCGACATCGCCGAATTTGGCATCGATATCGAACAGGTTCCACTCGACCGCACCGGCAATCCGGTCGCCGACGCATTCCCGCACGACGATTGGCCTGAAGCCGTCGGCGATGGCGTCTTCGACGGTCGCGCGCACGCAGGCGCTGGCCGTGGTGCCAGTGACGACGACCGTGTCGACTCCCGCCGCGTTGAGAAAACTGTTGAGATTGGTGCCGCGAAAGGCGCTGGCCTGTTTCTTGACGATCACCATTTCATCGTCGCGCCGTTCCAGCCGTTCGTCGATTTCCACGGCAGCTGTGCCTGAGGCCAACGCCTCAGCAGGGATCTTCTTGCCCCAAAGCCCCATATCCGTGTGCTCGCCGCCGATAATGTCGTAGGCGGTGGTCGTGTAGATGATCGGGAGGCCTTTGGCGCGGAATGCGGCCAGGACCTGCTGTACCGCAGGGATGATCGTTTCCATGCCTTCGCAGGTGAAAGGATAGCCTTCGCGGGTCCAGGCATTGGCGAGGTCGATATTGACCAGCGCCGGCTTTTTTCCCCATCCGACCCGGCGTTGAAATCCGCGGTTCTGATAGAGTGCGGAGTCCGCTGCGAACAGTTTTTCAAGCAAAGCTTTTGTTTCGGCGTCCATGTTATCCGTCAGTTTGCGTTCTGGAAGAAGTCGAGCAGCCTGGCCGCGACATAGTCCGGCTGCTCCTCGGGAATGAAATGACCACTATCCGGCGCAATGTCCCCAATGACATTGTCGGCGACCAGCCGGAGTGATTCCTCCGGTTCAGTGGCACGGCCCCGCGCTTCCCATTTTTCACCGCCCATCGCCAGGACCGGCATCTTCAGACGGAATCCGGTATCCAGAAGCGCCTTGTTATCCGCGACGTCCTGCGGCAGGTTCCGGTAATAGGCAAGACCGGCCCGCATGGCGCCGGGCTGCGAATAGGTTCGCAAATATTCAGCGATGGCCTCTTCGTCGAACGAATCGGGCCGCCAGGAGAAATTTTGATAGAACCAGCCGAGATAGATGTCTTCACGGCCTTGAATCAAGGCTTCGGGCAGGTCGAGGGTCATGTGGAAGGCGTGGTGCCAGCGCCGGCCGCCCTGGCTGAAATCGCCGCCGCTGCCCGGGATGACGACGTCGAGAATGGCAAGTTTTTCGACCGCATCCGGGTGGGCGGTTGTCAACGCATAAGCCGTCGGCCCGCCCCAATCGTGCCCCACCAACAGAAATTTTTCATGGCCGAGCACATCATGGACAAGCCGCCAAATATCGTTTGCGACCGTCTTTTTGTCGTAACCGCCGGCGGGGCGCGATGAATCACCGAGACCGCGCATATCCGGTGCGATTACGGTATAGCGCGCGGCCAGAACCGGCATGATATGCCGCCACTCATACCAGGTCTCGGGCCAGCCATGGATCAGCACCACGGGCGGACCGCCGCCGGCCGTCACATAGTGCAGCATGACATCGCCAAGATCGGCGTAATGATGTGCGAATTCGGTCATAGAGGCTCCGGTGCGAAGGCAACGTCATCGAACGCGCCGTTGCAGGCGGTCACGAAGCGCGACATCGGCACTTCGCGCCAGTCTTCAGATTGTGAGTCGAGAGGCTCGGACAGGATCATGAGGGCCGAGTCCGCCGCGCCGCTCGGTTGACCCAGGCCAAAATATAGGGTCGGCGCCTTGTTGTCGTTGGCATAGCGGATCGCATAGACGGCTTCGCCGTCCGTGACGGCGGCGGTAAGGCGCAGCGCGCTTGAAACGTTCGCGTCAGCCATCACCTTTTCAACCTGCGCCACCGTGCGGGCAAACGCGGTTTGGGGATCTGACTGAAGGCCATTGGAGAGCAGGAGATAGAAAAAGGTTTCGCTGTCCGTTCCGCCCTGCCGAAAACGGTAGAATTCAGGCGCAATAAGGCGGTCCAGTTCGTGCCGGATACCAGCATAACCGCCGATCTGACCGTTATGCATGAACATCCAGTTTTCGAAGCGAAAGGGATGGCAATTGCTGCGTGCGATGCCGGCGCCTGTCGAGGCTCTGACATGGGCGAAGAAAAGGCGGCATTCGACTTGTTCGGCAATGCATTTGAGGTTTTCGTCGTTCCAGGCCGGCAAGATGTCGCGAAATATGCCTGGCTCAGGCTTTGCGCCGTACCAACCAAGTCCAAACCCATCGCCGTTTGTCGGGGTTATCGCAAGTTGCGCGGACAGACTTTGCTGAATGAGCGAATTCTCTGCCTCAAACAAATAGGTGTTGGGGTGGATCGGTGGTCCGGAATAGGCAAGCCAGCGGCACATATGGAGGAGACTATGCTGTTCCTGCGCCCCCAGGCAAGAGGATGCTAGAGCAGATCGGGATCCGTCGGATTCGCTTCTGCGATCCGGCAACCGCGTGAATCCGCTCTACAATATTTAAATGGAGCGGATTCACAGTCTTCGTCGAACCCCTATAATGGGTTCGACGAAGACTGACACGCTCTAGGCCTTCAGAATGCGCGCG